>JBAVGP010000270.1:0-10798 GCA_049684955.1 Erysipelotrichaceae bacterium | reverse complement strand
GGCGTACTTTGACCGGATATCAACTGATTTGCGCTTAATTGTTCAACTTGTTCACCCAATAATATTTGTACTTTCATAATCCGCCCCCGTTTTCTGTAAATTCAGTGTATCACATTCTTCGAACATGTGTGCCTATTATGCGTTGTTTCTTGTGAAAATATAATGAAAAAGCCGCCCCGAAGGGCGACTATCTTATCACTAATTGCATCATCGCAATGATGACGATTCCCATAACCGTCAGGACAAGCCATCGTTGGTTGTTCTCTAGTTTGGTGATGGATTCTTTGTGTTGTGTCAGCTCGAGACGGATCCCGTCATGCTCCGATTTATCCATACTGGGACGGAGCTCCAACTCCTTAGTTATCTTGCCCACCTCGACACTCAAATCGTTTACGATCGTGCTGATGGCTTTGACCTCCACCAACGATTCGTTCACCTTGTCGAGGATCTGTTTGTTTTGAATCGGTTGGCGTTCACTCATTTTGAAGTACCAGCAGGACGTTTCAGGGTAATGGCAACGTTACCGATCACCCCCGTTAAGTCGATCGCACTCTCGACGGTTTTGATCGTCTCGATGGTCTTGATGACTTCTTTCGTCGGGTCCGTGATCTCGAGCCAGACTTCACCGTTCAAAGCCGTCATCGCCGCGTAAACCAATCGACCATTGACTTTCAGTTCAGCCCATTTATATCCGTCCGCAACGTAGTATCCAAGATAGGGATAAATCGAGTTGAGTGTCAGTTGACCAAGACCGATTCCTTTGGTGGATGGTTGATCCCTGTATCGAAGAAGTTTCGCTTTAACGGTCGCTTTCGCCGTATTGCTTGGTATGATTGTTGCCATTCTGAATGCATCCCCTTTCATTGTGGTGAACATCAGCAGTCTCGGATCAACCGCATACTTGCTTCGATCGGCGCCGTGACCATTGATGGTAGTGAAGACATATCCCTTCGGGACGATCCAAATCTCGAAGTGCAGATGATTTGGCAAGGCTCCGCCCGTCGCAAGCTGTCCGGTATGGCCGCCGATACCGATCACCTGTTCCGCAATGACATTGACTCCCTTAGCCAATGCTCGGCTCTTTAGATGGCAATACCTAGAGAGATAGTAAAAGTCAGCACCCGGGACATCATGTTTGATCGCCATAACGTTACCGCCCAGCGTTTCATAGGCACTCTGGACCACAACGCCTGCTGCAGGTGCATGGATCGGTGGATCTGTGATATTATCCCCTACCCAACTCATATCGATGGCTGGGTGAGTCAGTGTGAACTTGCCGGACAGATGACCGACTCTCAACGGATTCGTAAACATCAGCCTACGGCGCTTTCATCATCTTCGCTCGCCGATAGAACAGGTTCGAGTTTATCTTCCTTATCCGGGAATTTCAGTTGAGCCAATCCGTACAAATTTATGCCCATGTTATAGATTTTCAAAACGGATAGTACACTGAATGCGGTAGCGACGGAAACCGCCGAGAAAAGTTCGATCGTGGTCTGATTGATATTCGCGATATTGAAATGAGCTAGCAGCATTGGCAGCATGGTAACAGCTCCAACAAGCCACAGGAAGAAGACATACAGGATCAATGCCCATTTCATCCCGGACAGAAACTTCTTCCCGTCCCATTTTTCCTTGTTCTTCCAGGCTCCGACGCCCATATCCCCGACGGTACAAAACGATGCGAATGCCATGAACCATGAAACCATGATAAAGGCATTAAGTAGTTTTTCCATGTGATTCCTCTTTCTTTGTTGAGTAAGATCTAGGCTGTCCGTTTCCAAATGTAGACTGCTTCGTACGGGGGCAACGTTCCGGCGCTCCCGGTGTTCGCAGCGACGCTGTCGTCGGTCGTCCCGCCTAACTCAGTCGCGTTGGTATTCGTTGTCGCGGATGATGTGCCAGCACCCGCGTTTTTGAATGTATCGGTCCAGGTCGCCATCCCGGTTTTCAAGCGCATGTAGACATAGGACGCATTCCCTTTGATATAAGCCCAGCCAGCGGCCAACCCGTGTGCGTGGATCGGGGATGAGTGGACGTGAGTAACTGTCCCTCCAGTGGATCCTAAGGCATATCCCGCGCCTGCAGCTATCAGGAAGGTGCCGGGCGCCATCAATACCCAAGTACCGAATCCAAGCAAGGTTGCCGGATTGGTCGTTCCATCACTCGTGGGATATCGGGATCCGACTGGGAAGACCTGTTGCAGGATGTCGATGACGTGTTTGCCATCCACCTTATCCGCATTCAGATTGGGGACAACCGTAGATGACGCCACGGTTAACGGTGCGGATCCTGATGCGACGGTTGATACGATTGGCCCATCGCTTTTGATACCAAGTAACCCCGCTTCGATGTTGTACGTATCCGAGGTGTCTTTCCCGAAGCCGCAGCCTTTTTTCCCGAACGAGATCGGAAACTCCGATGTCGATAAGGTGTCCGTATATTCGGCGGTATTGAACTGATCCGAAAGAACCGCTTTCACGTTGTATACGAGAGATTCCGAATAAGGTAAGGCATGAGTATAGACAGAGTCGATCGATGCGGCAGTGATCGCCGTAGCCGCCTTGGCCGTCGCCCAGGAACTCCCGTTCCAATACTGCAGCGTGTACGTCCAAGTGTTTCCGATCGAGTAGAGACTGTTGGCGAATTTCAAAATATAGTCTGCCGATGTCGGTGTGACAGCGTTACGTCCGACGTCGAATCCGTTGTTAATCGGCGGATTGTAGGCTTGGACGCCCAACGCATTCCCAATCAACGTTTCACTGATTTCAGCCGACCATCGACCCCTCGAATCCTTCACGGAGTAATACGCATAGAGTGTTCCGGATGTCGGGATCAGTCCGACGTTCTCCGAAATGGCAGCGCCCGTATAGGCAGCTTGCCGGTTGATCGTTCCGAAGCGCACTTTGTACTCCGCAAGGGTCGCTCCGGTCGGAACCGTTCCGCCGCTTAAAAGCAATGTGAGCGTCGAGATGTTTTGAATCAAGTAGAGCGGTAGTTTCCCGTTCTTGTTGGTCCAGGAGTAGTTGCTGTTGGCCGTCGTGATTGCGGGCTTGTAACTAGCGGGAATCGTCCCGGTCGCCGTCTTGGTCTGCGTCGATCCGACCTGCGTCGTTCGAGCTGCGTCACTGTAAGTGATCAGCTGCAGGGTGAACTGCTGGTTGTCGATCGTCGGCATCGCGTTGAAAATGGCGTCGCGCTGCGCGTTGGTCAGCGTCAACGCAAAGGCATAGACGCCGATTGCTTGTTGGCCGATGTCCCAGCTTGCCCGTTCCGTGGATCCCTGGAAGAGCTTGAAGCGATGGTAGAACGCATTCGAATAGACTTGAGTGTTCCCGGTGATCGCACCAGCCGTATTCTCGATTTGAAAATCGTTGAAGCTGTTGATGAGCGTCGCCCGTGGAATTGTGGCCAGTTCGACATTGCCACTGACACTGCCGGTCCTTAGTGAATAGGCTGATGTCTTGGTGGTGACAAACGACGCCACGCATGCGAGATTAAGAGTTCCGTCTGCGTTATGCGGAACATTGATCGTCCGACTGCCGAAGTCATACCAAACATTGGTGACGCTGCAGTCGAACCACATGGCGCCGAGCGAAACACCTTGGATTGTCGGGGTTTGCGAATTCCCAGACGAGATGTAGGATGGATTGATCGACCTTGCTAATAAGTGCAAGGTGATATTGGACATGTTATTGACGATATCTTGACTGTTGAGCGTGACTTCCAGTTTCGTCTGATACGGCGAAGGGGATGCCAGGCCGCCATTGTAAAACCAGCAACTTCCATCAATGATCTGCGTCTGACCGATTGAGAGTGGCATGACTTATCCTCCAATATTTCGCAGGACGGTATGCCCGTTCGGCAAGGTCTCAAATTTATGATTGGGAAGCATCAGATTTCCCGTGATGTTGAGATCGGTCATATAGTTCTTGTTTCCGCTGAAGTACTGCAGGATGTTCCCGTTCTGCATGAACGCAACCATTGCGGCCGCATAGAGAGTCGAGAACTCACTTCCACTCATACTGACTTCCATCCCATTGACGGTGAATTTGAAGAAGCTCTGGATGTTCGCGATCGTCTGTCCGTAATCATCTCGGACATCCTGCGCCGCGGAGATGGCCAATCCGCTCGCTGTTTGGTCGACGTAGGTCTTCTTGGCCAATGTCAGCGAGGTGTCTTCGACCGTTTGGGTGATCGCTTGCGGCGTGATCTTCAGTTCTGCAGCGTTCACGCGAGCGGATAGTCCATCCGTGCCATTGACGGTGTCGTTGAGTTCGGATACCGTTTCCACGACCAGGTCAATCACCTGATTTGCTTTGTCAACTAGCGCTTCCGTTCTCGTCTTGTTCTGCCGAAACGACAGATCGTTAGTGACTTTGAGGATGCTGCTCAGTCCGACGGATTTCAACTTTGACTTGCTTTTGCTTCTCCAGGTCAAGGAAGTGATCCGGGTCAGCACATCCCCGCGGACTGTTCCCATCAACCAAACCGAATCCCCGACATCCAATGCGGGATTGCCGTTATACTCGACTTCCGAGGGGACATAATCGACCGTCCCGAGTTCATTCAGGATGGCTTCCAGTCGGACACCCGCTTGCGTATCATCGAGCGACCAAAACAAGGGATTGTCTCCCAGGCTAAAAGTCTTCCCGTCATTGGGAGTAAATGCCAAATTGAACGGATACATCGTACTGGAAAACTTCGCCGCAAGTCCGGTTATTTTCACGGACTCATCCTTGATCATCGGTGACTTGAACCGGACTATGGCAGGAATCTGTCCGACAGGAGTGTCATGGACACGCCGAATCCAAATCTTGCCAGTACGGCTCATAGTCGCAAACGCTGCTAGATACTCACTCAACCACATCAACAAGTCACGATACGTTTTCAACGACTCACAGGGCGTGGCGGTGATTGAGTCTGTTCCATTGGGAAAGGCAGCGACGGACGTGTTTTCAATCAGCACTCCCGTTGCCGCGGTGATCTCACTCAGCAGTTGATCCGGGGTCCCGACCAGCGAGTCGAGAAGATCCACATCGAGCAGGATCATATTGTCCATCGCCGTAATGACAATGGCAGTCAAACGATGGACCGCATCGATAATCGTAAAAACCCCGATGGGTACGTACTCGACGACGCCCACCGAGGTGACAAGCCCGGATTCAAGACTCAGCTTCGCGCCTTTCAGATCCAGCGCGGTGACTGAGTCAACCAACGACAGCTTCAAGGTCCCCGCAAATACCGACCCGATACTGAAATCATCTCGATCCACACATTGATTCGAGTACTGTACCGATCCCGGGGCGATATCCTCCTCGGATAACGGTATCGTTAGTGCGCCGATGACCAACTGCCCGCGCAGTTTCGTACTCCGAATCGCTTCGTTGATTTTTGTTTGATACTGCGATGATACGTTGTACATGGCGCATCACCCCCTTTCTAGCACTCGACGAGCGGAACGGAAAAGCTGTATAGACTCTCCGCATGCGTCGCAGCGGATAAGAGACATTTTGTAGATCGATCTCCCGCATACATCGTCATCGTGGAAGACGCTCCTAAGCGCGGATCGAGGATTATCACGGCGAATTGCTCCGCGGCGATCGCGGCGGTGATGAGGTTCAATTCAGTTCCGGTCAACACGGACCAGGACGGTGAGAACTTCCGGACATTGGTGCGGATCCGTTCACGGATCATGATGCCTGTCTCTTCACCCCGCCCCGTGTTTTCAGAATCGAAGTCTTGGTGGGTGATGTTCATCGAATCCGTATCGGGGGCGGGTAGGGTCACTCCGCCGATTTGTAAGGCTGGCATTCATTCTACCCCCTTCCGTTGGCTGCTTGCAGACGCAGACCATTCCGTTTATTGAGAATCTCCTCGATCAGTTCACCATCCAGATAGATATTGATTGGCTGATCGCCCCCATTCAGCTGCAGATTGCCAAAAAATTCCTTCAAGGTCTCCAACATGACTTCCATCAACAGTTTCTCGGGTGTGACGATTTCTCTGTTTGACTTCGCCCCGGCATATTCACCCATCAGTCCAAGGGTCGGAGAGTCGATGACCCCTCCTCCGGCAAATTTCGGGATGGTTGGAATAACAATACTGATCGTAGGGATTTTTCCTGTTATCTTTCCGATTGTGTCATTCCATCCTTTGATCAATACGTTGAACGGACTTAGAAACCCTTTGATCATCGTATTGACTCCACCAATGACGGTGTTCACAACTCCTACGAAACCATCAACGATTCCCTTCCAAATACCACCAATGAAGGTACCGATTTTACCAAAGATTGATTGAATGTTCTTCCAGAGACTACTAGCGAAAGTTGAAATAGAACCCCAATTTTTGTAGAGTAATACGCCAATTGCAATGACTGCAGCAACCGCAGCGATTACAAGACCGATTGGACTTGTAATGAACATAATAGCGGCTCCTAACGCCCAGGATGCGGCAGTCATGATGCCTGTTACGACTGTTCCAATCCCCATGATGAAGTTATATGCCGCAATGGCCCCATTGACTAAAAGGAAGGCCGCACCGAAACTTCCCACAACGAGAACAATCGTATCAAGAACGGGTTTACCATCCGACATCAACCATTTGAAGCCAGATGTTAAAGCACTGAAAACATCACCGACAACTTTTAATACGACACCTAACGCCACCCCGATGACCGGAGCAAGATTATCTCGAAACCACACTTGCAGAGGGATGATGTATTGCGTATTGATAAATCCGGCAAACTCAATGAGTTTCACTCCGAAAGCCACAATTTTATCGAATAAATACTTTCCACCATTATCCCAAGCACCCGTAAAAACCGTACTCACAATTTGAAAACCGATTTTAGCCGACTCCACAAAAGACATGACCGTTGCTTTGATCGTCTCAAAATAACCGCTCCATAGAGCGGAGTTAACACTGATGAGCGACGTCGATTCTTGCGTATTTACCGGGGCTGTCGTTGTCGTGGCTACGGGTGCGGCACTTGCGCTGGATCCGGCTGCTCCGCCAGTTCCCGGCTTCTTGGTCAGTACATTGATTTCATCGAATCCCATGAGGCTGCGTTTCATGCGTTTTGCTGCGGATTCCGTCGCGGCGGCACTGGTTGTCGCCTCTTCGCCAATCGCCGCAACGGCGACCGACGCCGTTGTGACCGGCGCACTTTTACCGGATACCGCGGCGACGAAGTTCGAAAACGAAGTCGCCATCGCATTGAGCCGCGGGATGATCGCGTTGATCATCAGAATGATCGGCGTCAGGATCATGCGAAACGCGTTCCCCATGCTTGATTTGAAGGAATCCCACTGCAAGCGCATGAGGCGGGTCTGATTCGCCCAGCTGCCGGATGTCCGGCTAAAGTCGCCCTGGGCATCCTTGGTCGAGTCCAGCAGGTAGTTGTATCTCAGCAACGCCTGGTTCTGTTGGGACATCGCCCCGTAAGCTTGTGTGATTCCTTTCTTCATCGCGTAGGCTTCAAGATTGGCCACTGACAAGTTGATGCCCAACTGTTTCAACGGCTCCGTCTCCCCGGAGATACCGGAACGGATCTTCTCGAATGCCGCATCGGTGTCCAGATCATAGAACGACGCGAAGTCACCTGCCATTTTCGCCATCTCGATGGACATGGTGGAAGCCGAGTCGGCCCCGAATCCCATGCTCTTGTACATCGACCCGGCGACCCCGGTGTACTTCTTTGCCGCATATTCGGAGAGTCCATAGGCTTTGGATGCCGATTGCGCGAAGTCATTGATCTTTGTCGCGGATTGGCCAAACGTCACATCGACGACGTTTTGAACCTCCGCCAGTTTCGAAGACAATTCAATCGAGGACTTGATGAATTTTCCAATCGCATAAACGGAAAAAGCGGTGACCGCTGCCTGTGCCATGCCTTGGAACATCCCTTTGGTGAACGCGCCGAGCCCGGACACATCCTTTTGGAATGTGCCTTTGTTCAGCCTGAGATCCATGTAGACTGATCCGGCACTGGTGGAAGACATGCTAATCACCGCCTTTCTTAGGTTCTTGATACTTAGCTATCGATTTGAAGACGGACTTCAATTCGTTCATCTTTTCCTTCTTTTCTTTCGGACTCATCGCATCGAGTTGTTTCTTGGCAATATAGCTACGCCATTCACCGCGGATCCGATGTTGTTCGGAGGTGAAGCGTTTCAGCAATTCGCTGTCGCTTTCGCTTCGAATCTCCATAATCGCGCCAAGCGGCGTATCGGACATCAGCCCACCGAGCAGTTTGTAGTATTCACTGACAGTGATCTCTTCGATCGACAGCCGGATGCCATACTGTTTCGCAAAGGATGCCTCAATCAAATCCCGGTCTAGATCGGCATCGTACCAAAGGCTCTGACCCGATCGATTAGAGCCCGGCGAGAAATCGTTTCCGCATCTCTTCTTCCGAAATCCCCATGACGGTCGACTGTACCAGGATCACGACGGTCTGATAGTCGGCGACGGACAGATCCAGGTCAATGACGGCTTTAAACCCGTCTTTACCAAGAATCATGCGCAATGCGACTTCGTCTTCCTTACCGGTGTTTTCAGGCTTTGTAATCTCTTTATTCATTTTGTCGAGGGTCGACTTCCGGTTGTCGATCTCATAGAGAACGCCCCCAATTTCAATTTGAGGGCGTCCCGGCGTAAAACGATTCTTTGTCTGAATGATATCCATCGGTTATACCCCCGGCGTGTAGGTCGGTTTGCCGTCGAAGATGACTTCAAATTCGAGCCCGGACGGATCCGTGGAATCGCCGCCTGCGAACTTCTTCACGTCGATCACGACATTTCCGGTGAGTTTGTCACCATCCGGAAAGTTGATTTCAAACTTCGTAGAGCAGTCGCGACCATTCAGGAAAGCAAGTCCAGCGATATAATCCTGACCCGCATCCCCGACCGTGCGTTTGCCCGACATCGAGATGGAGATTTTCTTCCCGGTCATCATGGCGCGCGCAAAGCCGCCTTGATCCATCGCATACCAGTCCACGACCTTTCCATCGATCGCGATATTCAATCCTTCCATGCCGACGATGATTGCCATGTCGGCAGGTACTGTACTCGCTAGTCCAAGTTTTCCAACTTTGAATGTGAGTTCAGAAGTTAGGTATTCACCCGCTGTAAAAGGCATTTGTTAGCTCCTTTCATGGACAATGTCCATTTCAATCACGTATTCATAAACTCCGCTTTCGTCCGTATCCAAAGGGATCGGCTCGCGGCTTGTAAGGCTGATGTAGGCGACAGCACTGCCGCCGATGGTCACACCTGCAGCACCGAGCAGCGCAGCATAGACTGCCTGCGCCTTCTCCTCCGCAAGGTTGGCGTACTTCCCATATCGAATGATCAGCGATACTTTTTTAACGGCCGTAGGTGTGCACGCAAGCCCGCCGACGGCGATCCCGGTTCCGCTGCGATCAGGACGGCCATAGACACAGAAGGCTTTCTCTTGGGTCTTGTCCATCTTCCCGATACAGACTGCGTCAGTCCAACTTAGGAACGTCTTCAGCCAGTCCCGGACTTCACTGAGTTTCATCATTGGGTCAACCTCCGCAGAAGTTCGGCATAGGTTTCTTTGACCCAAGCAACCAGGCTTCCGTTGATGTAGGGATCAAACCACTTCCCTCCGGCATTGGGGTTCTTGTCTTGCCGGAAGTTGTACTCCGGATTGAAATAAAGCCTCCGCGCATAGGGTGTGTCGGATACGATTTGAACGGATCCGGAGGATGCTTTGGATGAATCGACCGACGTTTGCTCATTCTGCAGCGTTCCCGTATCGAAGGGGATGGTCTGATTTGTCTGCAGATCAGTTTCAATCGCCATCGCCGTCTTGATGAGAACTTTGGATGGCGCGTTCAGGATCTTGTTGATTTGGGATTGATTCATTACCACTTTGACGTTGGCATCGATTTTCATTCCCATCAGAGCAACTCCATCCGGGTGTGGAAGATCCGACCATCGGTCATGACCGGTCGAGTGATCGCACCGATCTTGTACTTCGCGCCATTGATCGTCGTCTCACCGCCGGAAATGAATTTCCCAGGGGCAATATCGCCTTTAGCAACCAACGCTCCTTGGCTCATGATCTCGCTGCCTTTGGCATCCACGACACGTTTGCGTTTGAAGGATGCGATTGCAGTTCCAGTCCACGTCGTCTCGACTTTCGGACCGCCGTTTTCATCGAGTCCATCACCAAAGAGGGTGACCGTTGCTTTGACGTTCTCAGCCCATTTGGGCCATACCAGCGCACCCACTAAAGGATCCTCGAAATCAGTCCGGCGGATTTCAACAGCAGGCGGGCATTCTCAGAAATATGCTTGAGTGATGCGCCTTGTTGATAACTGACACTGATTCCATCCACGGAGAATCCTGCAACATCGCCCATATCACCACCATTTCGATAATGGAAATCGGCTTGGAAACAGATGGCCGTCTTGGCTTTCTCTAGGAGTGTCGAGGGTAGATCGGCAACTATGCGATTACGGGTCAGATCATTGAGTTGAAGCTCCGCGATCTGCAGCGTGCTGTCTCTCTCACCTTCCGGAATCAACGCACCTTTGAACGTATCCGCGTAGTATGCTTTGGTTACGAGTTGCTCCATACGTCATCCTCCCTTCCTTTGAAGGAAAAGGCGACTACTCAGAGCCGCCTTTTTTCAACTTAGCCAATTCTTTCTTCAATTCCGCGTTCTCCTTCAAGGCTTCCGCGTATTTAGCAAACGGGATGACCTTGTTTTCGGGAGAGGCGATGACTTTCCCGGTTTCATCCGTGACGTCATAGCCTTGGG
>JBAVGP010000269.1:0-3886 GCA_049684955.1 Erysipelotrichaceae bacterium | reverse complement strand
ATCCCAAGTATCCGATTCAAGAGGATAGAAAGAAAACCCCGTCATTATGACGAGGCTTGCTTTTGGTTTGTTAGTGACCGATATCGTTTTTGTTATTATTTGTAGGAAGCGATGAATGCGTCGACTTCTTTGTCGGTCGGCAATGACGGTTGTGCGCCGACTTTCAACGTACTTAGAGCACCGACGGCATTTGCGTAACGGGCGGAAGCAAGGATGTCTTTGGTTTGGGCATATTTGAGTGCCAACGCTCCGGTGAATGCATCGCCGGCTGCGGTCGGGTCAAGCGCAACTACTTTGAACGGAGGAACTAACGCGTCGACACCGGCTCCATAAATGTAGGAACCGCGATCGCCGAGTTTGAGAGCGACATATTTGCATCCGTTGCGTTCCATAAGGATCTTGGCGGAAGCTCTGCATGTTTCCAAATCGGCCGGATAGATTCCCGTGAGGGCTTTCGTTTCGGTTTCATTCGGTGACAGGATGTCTAAGCCTTTGAGTTGTTCAAGCGGATATTCCTGTGCAGGACCCGCATCGAGAACGGTGATGACGCCTTTTTTCTGAGCTAACTTAACGGCTGCGATATTGGCTTCCAGCGGAATTTCCAGTTGGAGCAACAAAGCGTCGAATTTTTCTTCGTTAAATGTCTCTTCCAAGCCTTCGGGTGTGGTTTCCATGTTGGCTCCCGGACAGATTACGAGTCTATTCTTGCCGCCTTTTTCCAATAAAATGACGACAGATCCGCTCTTGGCGCCTTCTTTGACGCGCATAGCTTTGGTGTTGATGCCTTCGCCGGATAACATTTTCTTCAATGTTTCGCCGTTGCCATCATTGCCAAGGGTTCCGAACACAGTAACCTTTGCGCCTAAACGTTGAGCTGCGACAGCTGCATTGGATCCTTTTCCTCCGCAAGCCGTACCATAGACGACACCAAGAACACTTTCACCGAGTTCAGGGGCTCTGTCCACAGTATAAATCGAGTCCATCATAACACTACCGACCATTAGAATTTTTGTTGGCATTTTAAATGTCTCCTTTAGTGGCATTATAACAGGTTGAATATCAGAATCAACCCTAGTGCCATCCATGTTTTTGTAATAATAGAAACCGTTTTCATGAAAACGGTTTCTATCAATTCTGAAAAAGCTTGAATATGCTTTAAATAAAGGGGTTTTGCGCTTTTTTCTGGAATTCATGTTTGTTAAACACTTCTATATTTTCACAAAAATATCATCTTTGTATCATGTGGAAATAGTGCCGTTTCTCTCCTATCGCACTGACAAACAGACGGTATTCTTGCTGACCGATAAAATACCGGGATCAGACAAGGATAGTCGAAGACCGACAAGTCCGATAACGAACAAATCGAACATAGTTTGGTTGAAATTCATCTCATTTTCTATGAATTTTCAAAAAATACTTTATAATATAACAGTGATAAATCCCACGGAGGTACAAGATGAAAAATATCTATGGCATCGTATTGGTTTCACATAGTGAATCCTTAGCGAACGGATTAAAACAATTGCTGGATGAAGTCGCGCACGATGTAGTGATTACGACAGCAGGATCCACGTTCGACGGTCGGATCGGAACCAGTTATGAAAAAATCCAGGAAGCGGTCGACAACAATCCGTTTTCCGAATTGTTGGTATTCTATGATTTGGGAAGCGCGAAAATGAATATCGACGTCGTCCTGGAAACGGCGACGAAACATCTGCATGTCATGAATTGCGCCATGGTCGAAGGTGCCTATGTCGCGGCGGCGATGCTTGGCGGCGAACAGAGTCTGGAAGCAGTGATGAATGAACTCAAACCGTTGATGATAAAGGAAGAGTTCTAACCGGATTGAACACAAAAAAGCACTGGACGTTATTTCGTTCCAGCGCTTTTTTTGATTAATGACCTCTTTGTTCGTCGTCGATTTTTATCATCAGATCGACTTTCGGTTTCGATCTGCCGCCGGCGAATTCCGATCCGAGCCAAGCATCCACCAGGGATGTCGCTAACGCATTCCCGACAATTTCGGCGCCCATCGTCATGATTTGCGCATCATTGCTTTTTCTGGCGCGTTCTGCCGAATAGACATCGTGGCAGCAAGCCGCCCGTACGCCGTGGACCTTATTTGCCGTGATGGCCATACCGATGCCGGTACCGCAGATCAGGATCGCACGGTCGAAAACACCTGCCGCGACTTCCTTGGCGACCGTATAGGCAACGGCAGGATAAAGTACTTCCTCCCCTTCGTTGCATCCGTAGTCGACTACTTCGATGCCTTTTTCTTTGAGATGTTTCACAACGACCATTTTCAGATTATATGCGTTCTGATCGCATCCGATTCCGATTTTCATAATTGCCTCTTTTCTTTTATATCAGTGATTCTTTCGCCACGTTCACGATCGCCGCGAAGTTTTCCGCCGTAAGCGCGAATCGACCCAAAAACAACCCGTCGACATTCGCTTTCGACAACAACTCTTTGGAGCTCTCCAGTTTTACGGATCCTCCATAGATGATCCGTATCGCATCGGCGACATCGTTTCCGAATTCGTCCGCGATCATCGCACGGATGAACCGGTGCGTGTTTTCGACATATTCGGCGCTGGCCCCTTCTTGTTGGCCGATCGCCCAGACAGGTTCATAAGCGAGGATGACTTGTTTGCGTTCATCGTCGCTTAACCCGTCAAGCGCCCAAAGGACTTGCGTTTTGATGCGGACATGACCGACCCCTTCGTCTTTTTCGTCTTTCGATTCACCGACACAAACCAACGGGGTCATATTATATTTTAGACACAATTTGACTTTACGGTTAACGTTATGATCAGTCTCGTTGAAATTGGCGCGACGTTCGGCATGTCCCAACTCTACGTATTTGCATCCGAGATCGACCAATGTCGGAGCGGGGACTTCGCCTGTATAGGCTCCGTAATCGACGAAACTCATATTTTGCGCTCCCCATCCGATACTACTGCCCTTGAGTGATTGCGACAAGTGATCGATCAGCGGAAAGGTCGGAAAGATGAACATTTCGATTTCATCGGCGCCTTTGGTTAGATCGCGGACATCCCTGACGAAGATATCCACTTCATCACGCGTGTTGATATGCATTTTCCAACTGGAACCAACGATTTTTCTTCTCATGGATTGACCTTTTTAACCTTTTCATTTTTAAAACGATCATGGTTTGACAATGACCTGTTTAATAGTAAGAATCACTGCGCGTTAGCGCAGTGATATCTTTTATGCGAATTTCTTTTTTAAGTTATCGTAGAAGATATTGAGTATCATGCATGTGGAAGCTGCTCCCGGATCGACATAGCCGATGGCTCTCTCTCCGAGTCTGACTGCTCTTCCTTTTTTCGCGATGAGAGGAATGGTGGCGTCGCGTCCTTTTTCAGCCGCTTCGACACATTTGCCGAAAGCAACCAAAGGTTCGTCGCCTGCATCCGTCGCCGCAATCAACGCATCGACCGCGGGGCGCATCGCATCTACCATCGTCTTGTCATATAGGACTGCTTTGCCGCGGGTTTCAACGAGTTCGACACCGCTCTTCAGCATCAACACCAATTGTCCGAAGTCGACTGTATCTTTACCATCTGCAGGTTCTCCGAATTTCTGGAAGAAACCGCCATACAGCGGACCTGAAGCACCACCGACTTTTCCGAGCAGAGTCATGCCGAGTTTTTTGAAGAAGGCTTGTAAGTCAAGTTCCATCCACTCCGGCATTCTTTTCGTGACTTCTCTGAATCCGATGGAAAGGTTGATGCCATGATCACTATCCCCGATCATCGAATCCAAATTCGTCAGATAATCTCTTTCCCGTTCAGCCATTTCGGCCAAATCCGTGACGACTGCAACAAAATAATCTCTGTCTAGCACATACTTTTCGTAC
>JBAVGP010000268.1:0-7189 GCA_049684955.1 Erysipelotrichaceae bacterium | reverse complement strand
ATGCAGGGTGCGTGCGATTTCACCGGCATCGGCTGAATACCAGGAGACATTTTTGATTTTGTTTAATTTCGCGTTCTGTTTCGCGTCTTCGATGGCTTCAGCGACCACATCGACGCCGAGCACTTCTTTCACATGCTTGCTGATGTAGAGCGCGATCGTGCCGACGCCGCAGTAAAGATCCATCACGGTGTCGGAAGGTTTGAAGTCGGCGAATTGGATGACTTTATCATAAATTACTTTCGCCTGGATCGGGTTGACTTGATAGAACGATTTCGACGAGATATTGAACGTGCAGTCGCCCAAGGAATCCTTGATGGTCGTCTGCTCGGTCAGGTTGATCTCTTCATCGCCTAAGATGACATTATCTTCGCGTGTGTTGACGTTCTGGATGATCGCTTTGATCTGCGGGAACGTATACAGCAGCGCTTCTTTGAGTTCTTTTTTAAGTTCAAGCTCGATTCCCGAAGTGATCAATACGCACATGATTTCTTCGCTGACGATGCCGCGTTTCAATAAGACCCAGCGTAGGGTTTCGGGGAAGATATTGCGTTCGTTATAGAAGTCGGCGATGAACTTCAAGACGTCGTTCTGGATCGTGCTCTGAAGCATGCAATCGGAAAACGGCAGGATATTGTGCGTCTGGGCGCGGTAGAATCCGTAGATCAGTTTGCCTTGGAAGTCTTTCCCGAACGGGACTTGGACTTTGTTTCTGTAACGCCACGGATCGTCCATCCGGATGATGGGCAGCAGGACGACCTCGGTCTTGCCGGTGTGTTTCATCAGGTTCTCGACGATGGACTGCTTATAGCGGGCTTGTTCGTCGATGGAGAAATGTTGGATCTGGCAGCCCCCGCAAGCCGATGCGATCGGGCATTTCGGGGTGACGCGCTGTTTTGAAAATGTGATCAGGCGGCGCACTTTCGCATAGGCATAACTTCTTCGTGAATTGATGACTTGGACTTCGGCTTCTTCGCCGACCATCAAGCCGCGGACAAAGACGACGAATCCTTCGGTCTTCGCGACGCCGTAACCGTTGGTATCATAATCGACGGCACTCACCGTCAGCATTTCCCCGGTTCTCATAAAGCAAAAGAGGGTTGATTTCCCTCTTGCATCCTTATCGTGGTAAACGGTTCAAATGTACGGCTGGTCGGGACTGCCGCAGGCGGATTCAAGGCGTCCCGAAGTTGTTGCGCCAAGGCGGCGTCGATCGGTTTGGAGACTTCCTGGATTTCCCATGTCTTCATGTTCGCATTTTTGGTGATGATGAAATAGAAATAGCCCGGTTTTTCTTTCCCGTCCTTCAAGTTGAAGACCGAGATTTCCAAGTCGTACATTTTCTTCGTTTCAGTGGCGGTGAAATAGGTCGCGACCGGAACGGCGGTCTGGATCGATGTATTGATCTGCGTCGCGAGCGTCTTGACGGCGGCTTCGGCCAGCGTATCGACGGTATCGACCGTGATGCGCAGCGTGGCGGCTTTCAGATTGATGTTGACGGATTCAACGCCGGCCAATCCTTTGATCGTGGTTTCGACGGTTGAAATCTGTTCTTTCGTGATCGGGGGATTCAGATCGTTGGTGAAACGGCTCCCGAACAGCGGTGTTCCGCTTCCCAGCGTGGCGCTGTAGAGCAGATAGCCGAAGCCGAAAACCGGAATCAGCAGAACGACGATTCCTACGATCAATATCACGCTGGCACCGGAAACCCGGCGGCGTTTCTTTTTAATCTTTGTTTTTTGTGTCATTGAATAAACTCCTCAATGGATATTATACCTTATTTTCAGAATCCGTGCATCTTTGATAGGAATGGGGTCTACAGTTCCGGCTGTCCCGCTTTGCGTTTCGCGCTGTATTCTTTGGTGACGACTTTATAAACGGTCACGCTGTCGACCGATTTGGGTGAAAAGTGGAAGTCCGCTTTGCCGGTCTGATGTTTCATCAAGAGCTGGAGAGACGCGAGTTTTTCTTCGAACGGATAGACGAATTCGACTTTCCCGAACCCGATGACACTGGAGAACGCGAAGCTGTAATCACAGCCGAATTCGCCTTCGATCATCGCATGTTCGCAATCCATCTCGAAACAGATTTCGGGATGTTTATGCAGTGCATCCAGCTTACGGCCGAGCTTGGCGCTGTGAAAGACGAGGGTCAATTCATCGCCGTTCATCGCATATCCGAAATTGAGCGGGATCATATACGGTTTCCCGTCATCCACCATCGCCAAACGACAAATATCGCACTTCGAAATGATTTTGAGGATTTCTTCCTGATCGGTCACGGCACGGTCTTTTCTGCGCATACATTTTCCTCCTTTTAGTTTGTGTTCTTCGAACAAGATAAGAAACAAAGCAGGTCTATTCAGGTTTGCGTTTCTGGAGTTCTTCGATCAACAGCTTGTTGGTGATGCCGGGATTGGCCTGGCCTTTGGACTTCTTCATGACTTGTCCGACCAGGAAACCCAAGGCGCGGTCTTTTCCGTTGTGATAATCCACGATGGATTGGGGCTGTTGGTCAAGCGTCTCGATGACGATCTTCAGGAGTTCGTCCGAATCGCTGACTTGTTTGAGGCCTAAGCGGTCGACGACCGCATCGAACGATTCGCCGGCGATCAGAAACGGGAACACTTCTTTGGCTTGTTTGGACGAGATGATCGAAGTCTGGATGGCGTTGATCATATCCGCGAGATTCTTAGGCGTCAGTTTGTTTTTGGGGCTGAACAACAACAGCGGATCAACCAGCGCAGGCAATTCCGAGATGCACCAGTTGGCGGCGATTTTGGTTTGGTCGGTATGTTTGAGTACCTGGTCATAGAAATCCGACAGGTCCTTGTTTTGCGTCAATACATTGGCGTCGTAGTCGCTCAATCCGATGGAAAGATAACGGGCATAGCGTTGTTCAGGCAGTTCGGGCAAGGTCGCGATGATGTTTGCGATCCATTCCGGCGCCAAACGGATGGGCGGGATGTTGGGTTCGGGGAAGTATTTGTAATCGACGCTGCCTTCTTTTTTTCGCATCAGGACGGTCGTTTTGGCGACATCGTCATAACGGCGCGTCGCCTGCTGGACCCCTTCCCCGCTCTCGATGAGCGCTTTCTGACGGTTGATTTCGGCTTCGATGGCGATTTTGATATTGTTGAGGGAGTTGAGGTTCTTGATCTCCGTCTTGACGCCATATTCTTCAGTCCCTTTCGGACGCAGTGAGATATTGATGTCGCAGCGCAGCGATCCCTCTTCCATTTTAACATCCGATACCCCGAGGTAATAGAGGATCGAACGGATTTTCTCCACATAAGCGACCGCTTCTTCCGCATCGCGCATATCGGGTTCGGAAACGATTTCGATGAGCGGCGTGCCTGCCCGGTTGAAGTCGATCCAGGTTTCGGTGGTGTAATGGAACTGCTTGGCGGTATCTTCCTCGAGGTGCAGACGGTTGATGCGGACATAACGTTCCCCTTGGGAAGTCGACAATGTCACATGGCCATTGCTGCCGATCGGATGGAACTGTTGGGTGATCTGGAAGCCTTTGGGCAAGTCGGGGTAGTAATAGTTTTTACGGTCGAAGCGCAAGAGCGGATCGATCGTAAGATTCAGCACGCTGCAGGCTTTGATCGCCTGGATGATCGCGTTCTTGTTGACGGAAGGCAACGTGCCCGGATGGGCCAGATCGATTTCGTTGACGCAGGAATTCGGACGTTTCGCGAAGGTTACAGGCGCGGGGCTGAACATCTTCGTGGCGGTTTTAAGTTCGCAGTGGATTTCGATCCCGATGACGGTTTCCAAGTTCATCTCAAGCCACCTCCTTGATCGTATCGGCCAAGCCGGTGCACGTTTCGATCGCCAAAGCGAGGTCGAGCGTGGTTTGTTCATCATAGAGTCGGCAGGTCAGATTGACGCCGACCGGCAGTCCGTCGCAATAGCCCATCGGTAATGTGATGCTGGGACAGCCCGAAAAGTTGCCCATCACCATGAAGTTCTCCGCGATCAGATAGGTGCTGGAGAGTTGATCCAGACTGGTGTCGTCGAGTTTGGGCGCGATACCGGCGGAGGCGGGAGCGATCAGTCCGTCGACCTGATCCAAGGCTTTTTTCAATTCCTCGACGATCAAACGGCGCACTTTCTGCGCTTTACGGAAGAGTTTATCCTGATTTTCCACAAACAATGCATACGAACCGATGACGAAACGTTTGCGGATCAGCTTGCCGAAACCGGCGGTGCGCGATGCGCTCATGACTTCGTCGACATCCGTTCCGGGTAATTGCACGCCGAAACGCAAGCCGTCAAGATTGGAATGGTTGGCCGTCGCTTCCGCGTTGGCGATGATATAGTAGGTCGGCAGGATCGCGCTGAGAAGAGCTACGTCGAGTTCGATCTCGACAATCTCGGCACCGGCTGTTTTAAGTTGGCTGACTAATTTTGCGAAGGTCGATTGGATCTGCGGATTGGTGATGGCGCGTACGACATTCACCAAGATACCGATCTTTTTACCCTGTAAATTTCCATCCAGGTTTTCTGAATAGGCCGGGACAGGCAGATCGAGCGAGGTCATATCGCGGTCGTCGCGACCGGCCAGCACTTCCAAGGCGACCGCCGTGTCATGGACATTGCGCGTGAAGAACGCCACATGGTCCAATGACGAAGCATATGGGATGATCCCATAGCGCGAGATGCGGCCATAGGTCGGTTTGAATCCGATGATTCCGTTGAAGGAAGCCGGCTTGCGGACCGAATCGCCGGTATCGCTGCCGATCGCGAACGGAACGACGCCCGAAGCGACCAAGACGGCGCTCCCCCCCGATGATCCGCCCGACATGCGGGATTGATCATAGGGATTGTAGACAGGCCCGGTGGCGGCGCTCAGATTCGTTCCACCCATGCCGAATTCATCCAAGGAAGATTTGGCGATCAGGATCGCCCCGGCGGCACGGAGCTTTTGAGCGATCGTCGCATCATAAGCGGGGACATAGTTGCCCAGGATGCGGCTGCCGGCCGTGGTCAGGATGCCATAGGTGTTGACGTTGTCTTTCAGCACGATCGGTACGCCGAACATCTTGACGGTAGGATCGATTGAAGATAAGGCTTCGACTTCATGGGTCGGATCGACGAACGTGACGACCGCATTCAGTTTTACCTGGGCTTTTTTCGCCTTTTCAAGGGCATCGAACGCCGCTTTTCGCGGATCATTCAGGGATTTGTAGTGGTTGAAGTTCATATCAGCCGACCACCTTGACCGTGACGAAATGATCGTTGGCCTTGCGCGGCGCGTTGGACAGCGCTTCTTCGACCGTGAACGTATGGCCGACGATATCCTCGCGTAAAAACGAGGTTTCGGCTTCGATCGGATAAATCATTTCTTCGACGCCTTCGGTATCGATCTTCTCCAACAGACGCATCTGATCGAGGAGGATGCCGAATTCATTGGCGATGTCGGCGGCTTCGGTGTCGCTCAGCGAGAAACGCAGCTGCTTGGCCAACAATTTAAAGTATTCAGGTTCATAGGGATTCATGGCGTACCTCCTAATACGTGTAGATGATCGTCAGTTTACCACTCGTATCCCGTTGGATGAGGGCGACCGATTCATTATAGTTTTTGACATTGGCGACGATCGTCGCCCCTTTGTCGGAAAAGTTCTCCAAGAGACTGCCGAGATACTGCGTCAAAGCATGCAGTTCGGCATAGGTCTTGGCTTGAATGATGACGTTGATGCGCAGGAAATCGAGTTTGCGATCGACATAGCGCGCCTGACCGACGATCGCGATGGTTTCCGGGATGAATTCCTTCAAGGCGGTGCGCAGCGATTTCATTTCCGAGGAAGTGACGCTGTCGAGGCTGTCCGCCGCGTCGCTGGGGAAAATGACCCATTGTTCGACATTCTTGACGAACTGGCCGGCCCGTCCGGTAAAGTATCCGTCGGCGATGAACTTGCCGGGCAAGGTCGCGTCGGCGCTCGAGGTGTTGTATAAAGTGATATAGATCGGTATGTTTTCCATATCGGGGATCTTGCGCAGATAGGCTTCGAGTTTGCGCCCCATATCGGTTCCGTAGGCATACAAACGATCATCGGTAACGGTGCGGGTGACCTCGATGCCGTTCTCGACACTGGTCAGATTCTGATTCAGCACGATCGCCAGCGAAATCCCTTCGAGTTTCGGTTTGCTTGCGCTGCCGGAATAAAAGTTAAGTTCGATGACATCCGCGACCACGACCGCGTCCAGCACGGTGATGCCGCTGACGCCGGTTGGGAATTTGGATCCCTTGGGCGGATTCAAGCCTTGCGGATTGTCGGTGCTTTCGCGTTTGACTAACGTCCCGAGACGCTCGAGCGTCAGGATCTGCCCATCGCCCAGAAAGTACTTGTTGGCGGGAAAATTCGTCTTCGATTTCTCTTCCAGCCGGCTGCCGATCTCAAGGATGTCGGCACGGCCTAGATAGGTCCCGTGATATTGCCTCGTATCGGAGCTTTTGAACGGGATCAGCACCGCGTAGGCACCTTTTTGGACGGACGGGATGATGATGTTGGTCGGATCCGGAATCGTCGCCTTCGTGCAACCCGCGATCATCAATAAAAGCGCAAGCGCGCAAATCAGTTTACGATGCATCACGATTCACCTCCTGCAGGAATTGGTCTGCGTCCATGGTTTCGATATTTAATTGGTTGGCTTTCTCCAGTTTCGATCCGGCTGCTTCGCCATAGATGACGAGATCGGTCTTCTTGGAGACCGCCGAGGTGACCTTGGCCCCGGCGTTTTGCAGCCAAGCTTCGGCTTCACTGCGGTCCATCCCTTCGATGCTGCCGGTCACCACGACATTCAATCCGCTGAAGCGGCTCTGTTTGGGTTTCGGTAAGGTGCACAGCATATTCACGCCATGCAGGCGCAGCTGATCCAATAGATGGATGTTATGTTCCTCATTGAAGAAAGTCCGTATGGAAGAGGCGGTGATCGCACCGATATCGTTCACCGAAGCCAGTACGGCCTCGTCGGCTGACTGCAGGGCATCCAACGTTTCAAAGCGGATCGCCAGCATACGGGCGGCTTTTTCGCCGACCTGGCGCATACCCAATCCGTTCAGCAGCCGTTCCAGCGATGCGCTTTTGGACAGTTCGATCGCTTCCAGCAGTTTGTAGAGGGATTTGATTTTCCATCCCGGTAATTTCAACAGTTCTTCTTTTTTGTCTTTCAAGGAATAGATC
>JBAVGP010000267.1:0-4245 GCA_049684955.1 Erysipelotrichaceae bacterium | reverse complement strand
ATCTCTTCGATTTTCTTTTTGACGAGCGGCGAAAAAGGATTCAAGATATTGGCGTAATACTTGATCGCTTCTTCCCAAAGCAGGCACTGATCCGCCCGATCATTGAACAACTCCTCGATGGCGAAATGCTGGCCGAACGCGTCGTTCGAAAACAAGATATTGTCGCCGGTCAGATAAGTCGCCATACTATCCGGCCAATGCAGCATGCGCATTTCCACGAAGATGAGTTTCTTGCCATTTCCGATCTCGACAGAATCCCCTGTCTTGACGACCTGGAAATTCCACTCTGGATGTTTGTATTGGCCGACCAGCGACTTCACCGCGTTGGCCGTGCAATAGATCGGCGTCCCGGGGATCTTTTCCAAGAGGGCCGGCAAGGATCCGCTGTGATCCACTTCGCCATGATTCGCGACGATGAAATCGATTTTCTTGAGATCGATCTCGCGTTCGAGATTATCGACGAATTCCGAGGAATGTGGTTTCCATACCGTATCGATTAAAACGTTCTTCTCTTCCTTGATCAAATAAGCGTTTTGACTGGACCCATGATTGATGGAATAATCGGATCCGTGAAACGATTCAAGTTCCCAATCCAGTTTGCCGACCCAAGTTACATTGTTTTTGATTGTTTTGTTCATTGCTGATCTCCTTTGATGATGTGGCTTTGGTTCATCTCTGTCTTCATGATAACTCTGTTTTAGCGGATAAATCCATAAAGATTATTTCATTTGTACAATATATCATCACCATAAGACATCCCACACAAGATACAAAAAAAAGCAAACAAAAAGGGTCAGTATCAACCAACCCTTCGTGCATTTAGATTTTAGTGATCTTGCGAGCTTGTAAGCCACGGTCGCCTTCGACTAGATCGAATTCGACTTCGGCTCCTTCTTCGATGTTCTTGAATCCGTCCATGACTAATTCTGTGTAGTGGAAGAATACATCGCGATCGTCAGCCATTTTGATGAAACCAAAACCTTTTTCTTTGTTAAACTTTTTTACTTTGCCTTGCATTATAAAACCTATACCTTTCCTATGGTAGTATGAGCTACATGTGTATTATATCTGCTTAAAACATAATTACAACTAAAATCGTCTTATTTGGTCCGAAATCGATATGATTTGAATATAAAAGTGTTTATACCGTCAGATTCCGAACAAAACTCATCAAATATCACATACGATCCGAAAGTCGGTTTTTCTGTCCGAATCCTGTTGTCGCATCTCCAGCATTTGCATCCGAATGCCTATTTTTGTTCGATCTTGACCTTGGGTTTGTCGATCAGCATCAGCACTCTCAATAAGAGAAGGATGATAATCGAAGTATTGATCAGCAGAAACAAGAAATAAATATACGTTCCGTCACGACTATCTATCGGTAGCTGGAAGTAACTGGTTGCCGGTATGACCCATAACAGTAATACAATCAGGAAAACAACTTGAAGAATGATATAAATGACCTTTTTCATATTCTATCCCCCTATGCGCAAATGATACATGAAAGGATTGGGGAGATGCAAGTCAGTTCATCGTTTCGAAGTAATCAAAGATCATATCTTGCTTCCGTCATTTGATATCAGACCGGTCAACCGCATGCTTGCTTCATAGATCCGTTTCCCCATCGTCCGATCCATCGCGTGTTTAGCAGGTACCTCTTCGACAGTCAGATAATAGAACTTTCCGCTGACTTCCCGCAAGGAAGGATCAGCAACCAGATAGTAAATGGCTTTCCCTGAGATGATCGGACTGCTTAATGTTGGTTGGATCACGTATTTGGAAAAGAGACGATAGAGCCAGCCGTTATTGCTTCCGATATGGGACTTCACATCGCCGGGATGCATCGCGTTGATCGTCACGCCGGTACCTTGAAGTTGGTCGTTGAGTTCCCACATCGTCAGTAATTGCGCCGTCTTGGAGGCTCCGTACCCGCGTAATCCGGTGTAGTGCCGTTTCTTCCAATCCAGATCGTCGATATTCAATCCGTTGAAGCGATGTCTTTCCGAGTTGATCATCAAGATCCTCGAGGGGGCGCTTTCTTTGATCCGCTTCAGCAGTAGCTGGGTGAAGAGAAAAGAAGCTAGGTGATTGACACAAAAAACGGTCTCATGACCTTCGGGGGTATACGTCGCTTTGGTGGAGTGGAGTCCGGCGCAATTGATCAGCACATCGATCCGATCACTCATCGCAAGGATCTGACGCGCGGCGGCACGTACTTCGTCGAGGCGGCTGAAGTCGGCGATTACGATTTCGACGGATGAGTCGTACTTTTCGATCAACTCTTGTCTGACTTCTTCGGCTTTGGGACGGTTCCTTGCAACCATGATGATGGATGCCTGCCCTTTGGCCAAGGCTCTGAGTGCTTCAAGCCCGACCCCGGAAGTCGCTCCGGTAATCACGCATAGTTTACCCTTCATGGGGAGCGTACATTCGTGCTGCGGGGCTTTTTTATTCGTAAGGAACATCAGTTCATCCGGTAGTTTCATTGCGTTCTCCGTGCTTCCTAACCGAAATACTTGGATAAGAATTTCCGGTAGTGTCTTTTAAAATAAGGGATGTTATTGAAGATATCTCCCCATAGGTCGTAATAATCGCGCTGTTGGA
Source organism: Erysipelotrichaceae bacterium (assembly GCA_049684955.1). Taxonomy (GTDB): domain Bacteria; phylum Bacillota_I; class Bacilli_A; order Erysipelotrichales; family Erysipelotrichaceae; genus GWE2-51-13. The sequence continues at coordinate 1,641 of JBAVGP010000267.1, read as the reverse complement.
TGATGCGGCCGTCTTCGCCCAACGTCAGACGTGTGACTCCGTAAATCGGGGTGGTCGGAGACTTCTTGAACGACATGGTCATCACCCATTCCATACTGATGACGTTATCACGTTTCATGATGTTCGAAAGATCCATCTGTAAGGATTTGCATCGCTTCGTCAGCCGATTGCACATGGCTTGGAACTGTTCCATCCCTTCGACGCGCTGGATCGAGTCTTGAAACACGATGTCAGGGTGATAGTACGGGAATATATGCGACCAGTCCGGTTTCCCCTGGGTGTTGTAGGTTTTCGACCAAAGGTTCGCGATCAGATCCGTCGTCAACTCCTCGAGTTCTGCCGGAATGATCGTTTCACCTAAATTTTCTGTCACACTCTCGTCCTCTTTTATACCATCTATATTGTTTTCTTGAAGAGGCATGTTAACGAACCTTCCCGTTCTTTTTTCGCTTCAAATCTTTTTCGACCACATCCGAGGCGAGTTTGCCGGTCAAGATGGCGACCGGAACCCCGGCCGGGTTGAAGGTCCATTGTCCTGCCTGCTTGATCGAATCGATGGGTGTCAATACGGATTTGGCGACATTGAGAAATTTGTATTCGACCGGGAACGGATGATTCCCGAAGGACCAGCCCGTGACGGAACCATCGGTGCTGTAGGTCCTCGATTGGATGGTTAACGGTGTCGCGATGATCGTTTTCTTGATCGAGTCTTTGAAACCCAGCCAATCATGCTCATCGAAGTAATCGATGAACGTCCGGGTGATGAATTGTTTGAACTCTTCATAGTAGCCCAAGTCCGCGATGTGCTTGGTCAAACGATAATCGAACAAGGTGGAGATGATGATGCCTGTTTCGCCTTGAGGCGATAGCGTGGCATCGCGCAAGGAAGGGATCGATACTTCGAAGGTGTTATATTCCAGATATTCCTTGATCCAGTCGAATAAAACCTGTTTATCCGTGGTGAATCGCTGTTGGGCATCCTGGATCTGGTTGATCGATAGGTTCGCCAATCCTTCGCTTCGCTTGGTGTAGAACCAATGCGGACCGCTGGTATCCCTAAAAGCTTCAGGAGACTTATCCGACACGACATATAATGTCAGGATCGAATCCGCCCCTGTCATATCCTTCAGCAGGTCGCTTCGTTGATTGATTTTATTGCGCACCTCAACATCCGTGATCGATGCGGAATCAAGCAGCCGATAGAACAGATTGGTATCCGCCGCCCAGATCAATTGACGATAGCCATAAGTCTGACCCTCTTTGGTCCGGACTTCTTTGCGCTGCGAATCGATCGATATCACTTCGCAGCGATTGACGATCTCCCCGTGATTGCGCTGGATCAATCCGACCAGCTGATCCACGATGACTTGCGTCGACCCTTTGGGATAATGATACTGGAGGTAAAGGGAGAAATAGGACAACGCGAAGAAGGTCGGTGTCTGGGTGAAGAAATGTTGGCTGATGATTTCGATCAATTCCTTGTTGGTGGTTTTCTTTTCAAGATATTTATCGACGGGTTCAAAGAATTTCAATGCTTGGTTCATATTGAAGAGGAATTTTCCTACCCAAGGAAGCAATGTCTTCGCGACGTACTTCATATCATAGGGTTTGGGCAAAAACAACGGATTGTCGATTCCGTAG
>JBAVGP010000266.1:0-7030 GCA_049684955.1 Erysipelotrichaceae bacterium | reverse complement strand
ATGCAAACCATATCAACCTTCTCCATCGTCGCCCGCGACCCCAATACCGGAGAACTCGGCGTAGCCGTACAATCCAAGTTCCTGGCAGTCGGCAGTGCCGTCGGCTGGGCGAAAGCCGGAGCCGGCGCGATTGCGACCCAAGCCATGGCCAATCTCGACTTTGGTGAACTCGGACTGATCATTTTAGGCAAAGGTTATACCGCCGCCCAGACGATGGAAGCCTTGAAAGCACTGGATCCTCAGATCGAAGACCGCCAATTCGGGATCGTCGATCATTTTGGGAATGCGGTGACTTTCACGGGCAAGAACTGTTTCGATTATGCCGGCGGGATCGCGGAAGAGAATCTGGCCTGCCAGGGGAATATATTGGTGTCGCGAAAGACCGTGCAAGCGTTGGCTGATACCTTCAAATCCACCCATGGCAGTCTGGCGCGCCGGTTGGTCAGTGCCTTGGATGCTGCACAGAATGCCGGCGGCGATCGCCGCGGACGTCAGTCCGCATCCTTGCTTGTGGTCAAAGAAGGCGGAAGTTATGGCGGCTTCAACGATAAATACATCGACTTACGCGTCGATGACGATCCTGAACCGATCAAGAAACTCGAACATCTCCTGAGTCTGCATGAAATGTACTTCAATAAGCCGAATCCGGATGAAATCCTCGAAGTCGACGAAGAACTTGCGAAACAAATCCAGACAGCCCTTAATAAACTGGGTTATTACAAGGGTGAGATTACCGGAATCTACGATGAAAAGACCGTTTCCGCCTACAATGACTTCTGCGGATGGGAAAACTATGAAGAGCGTATGATCGATGAAAAGCATGTCGATAAGAACGTGATCGAGGCGCTCTTCACCAAAGAAGCGGCATAGTTTCATCCGATATTCATACTAACCGTTGTCTAATATGGTTAAATAGGAATAAGCCTTCATCCCCAAAGGAGTCCTATGAAAAAGAAAAGACCCATGTTGAATTTGGTTTTCCTCGTTCTAGGTTTAGTATTGGTTTACATCCTGAACTTCATCAACCTGAACAAATTACCGATCGAACTTCCCGAATCGACGGTTTTGGTGCTGTCGGTAGCCTATGTGTTGCTTTGGATGTTGTTTTCCCTGTTGGCCGGTATGCGGCGAGGGAAAGTGAGCTGGTATGTCATCGTCATCTATTGGATCGTCATCCCCGCTTCATTGATCCTGTTGACGAGTCTGTTCGCGAGTTTCCAGTCGTTCACCGCCATGTTGGCATCGATCACAAATCTGCTCTATATCAATGTATTGCGCGGATTCAACGATTTGGTGTATTTCGGGATCGATCTGTTCCAGTACTTCAGTTCGAAAGGGTATCCGGTCGTTCCGGCGATCCTCTGCATGATATCCTATGGAATCGGCCGTTTATTCGCGAGACCTCGCTTCAGAGCCTAAGAACGGTGTTTCCGTTCTTTTTTTTTGCGTGGTATAATGGATGTACCCAAAAGGAGGGACGACATGTTACGCATCGGACTATCTACGGACATCCATCCCTTGAAAGTGGGACGCGATATGATTTTAGGCGGTATTTTCATCGACAATGATTTCGGACCGGACGGACATTCGGATGCTGATGTGCTGACCCACGCGATCGCGGAAGCGATGTTGGGGGCTTTGGCCTTAGGCGACTTGGGGAAACACTTCCCCGATACCGATCCCCGATATAAAGGCATCTCTTCGCTGCTTATCTTGAAAGAAGTTGTACGCATGATCGAGGAAAGAGGATGGCGCTTGGTTAACGTCGACAGTATGGTGCTTTTGGAAGCACCGAAACTGGCGATCTACAATGAAGCGATCCGAACTTCCTTAGCCTATGTCCTACATGTCACGATCGACCAAGTCAGCGTCAAGGCGACCCGGGGAGAAAAACTCGGATTCATCGGACGCGGCGAAGGGATTGCGGCGCAAGCGGTCGTACTTTTGGAGAAGGCGGCCTAAAGGGGAACGAAGATGTTGCAGAAACTCGATGAAGTGAAAGTATTACGGGATCCGATCCATGAATATATCCACATCGAATACCAGGTCATCTGGGACTGTTTAAATTCGCCTGAGTTCCAGCGCCTGCGCCGCATCCATCAGCTCGGAGCGACCTACCAGGTGTACCACAGCGCGGAACACTCGCGCTTCTCCCATTCGCTGGGTGTCTATGAAGTCGTACGGCGTATGGTCAGCGAAGTCGAGGGATTGAAAGACTCATTGAGTGAACAAGAACGTATCGAAGTGATGTTGGCGGGCATGCTGCATGATATCGGGCATGGTCCGTTCTCCCACTCATTTGAAGCAGTACTGGACTTCAACCATGAAAAGATGGGAGCCGCCATCATCCTCGGCGACAGTTCCCTGCATAAAGCCTTGGTCAAACACGATGCGGATCTGCCTGAGCGCATCGTCGCGATCCTGACGCATGATCATCCCAATCCGGTACTCAACCAGATCATCAGCGGACAACTCGACGCCGACCGCATGGACTATCTCCTGCGCGACGCGTATTTTACCGGGACCAGTTACGGGACCTTCGATCTTGAAAGAGTGTTGCGTACCTTACGGGTCCATGATGATAAATTAGTCGTGAAAGAAAGTGGCGTGCATACGATCGAAGATTACATCATGGCGCGCTACCACATGTACTGGCAAGTCTACTATCATCCGGTCTCACGCAGTTTCGAAACGATCCTGATCCGCTTCTTCAAACGCCTGGTCTATCTCACATTGATCGATGCGGGGATACAAGATCGATTCCCGATGTTCGCGCCGTTCTATCATGCAGGCTACCCGACTTTGCATGAACATTTCGAACTGGATGAAGCCGCGTGTTTCTATGCGTTCTCGATCGCCCGCCGTGAATCCGATCCGATCCTGAGCGACCTGGCCGGAAGATTGTTGGATCGCCGCTTATTCGAATATGCGGAAGTCGAATCCAAGGAACAAGCCGATAGCCAGCGTCAACGCGTCATCGACGCAGGCTTCGATCCGATCTATTACTTCGCGATCGATTCCGCCCATCAGAAACCCTATTCGCCCTATCAGGAGAACGAGAACTCCCTGATCTGGATCCTCAATCCCAAACTCGAAATCAAAGAATTATCCCAGGCATCCGTCCTGGTAGCGGCGATCGTCCGCGGAGAAATCAAAAAAGACGAAAAAATGTATTTCCCGCGTGAAACCGCCCTATAGAAAGGTAGAATATGAACCAAAATCAATACAAAACTCGTCGCGGACACGTCTTTGCGACCATGGATGAACAAAGCTGCGCGGTCTTCTTTGCGGGGGAATCGGTCAAGCGCTCTTCGGACGCCACCTATCCTTTCAGCGTCAACCGTAATTTCTTTTATCTGACCGGCTTGGACGAAGACGGACTGGTATTGTTGATGATCAAGACATCGCAAGGAACCAAAGAAATCCTGTATATCAAGGAAGTCAACGAAGCCTACGAGAAGTGGATCGGGAAATCAATCCGCAAAGAAGAAGCTTCATTAATCAGCGATATCCAACTTGTCCATACGATCCCGCAGTTTGAACAGACGTTCTCCCGCGGCATCTACTTCAATACGCTCAACACCGTGTATATCGATGCGGAACGCTATGATGTCAAATCACGGCCCTTCGAAGGGGAAAACTTCGCCAAACGTGTCAAAGAACTCTACCCCGGCCTTACGATCGTCAACTTGAATACGACGATTAATGGCTTACGCAGTCTGAAGTCGCATGAAGAAGTGCAAGAGTTGAAGCAAGCGATCGAAATCACCCGTCACGGGGTCGAAGCGATCATGAAGCACCTGAAACCCGGCATGAAGGAATACGAAGCCGTCGCGCATTTCAAATTCGAACTGGCTCGCTATAACGCCGCCGAATCGTTCGATACGATCGCGGCCTCAGGACCTGAAGCCACGATCCTGCATTATGTGAAGAACGACCGGACGATTCAGGATGGAGAATTGGTCCTCTTCGATCTCGGCGCGGAATACGGCCATTATTGCGCCGACATCTCGCGGACTTTCCCGGCCAACGGGAAATTCACAAAGCGTCAGAAAGAACTCTACAATATCGTCCTCTTGGCGCAAAAACGGGTCATCGCGGCGATCAAGCCGGGCGTCACCTTGTTGACGCTCAATGAAATCGTCAAAGATACCTATCGCGTCGAAGCAGTTAAAGCCAACGTCATCGACAATGTAGACCAACTCGATGAGATCTATTATCATGGCGTCAGCCATCTGTTGGGATTGGATACGCATGATGTAGGACAGGTCGAAGCCATGGTCTTGAAACCCGGCCATGTCATCACTGTCGAACCCGGACTTTACAGTGCCAAAGAAGGCGTCGGGATCCGCATCGAAGACAATGTCCGTGTTACCGAACAAGGGTATGAAATCCTCTCGCCTGACATCCTGAAAGAGGTCGAAGAAATCGAAGCCTTCATGAGCCGTTAACCAACGGCTTTTTTTTCGCATGTGTCGATAAAATGAAAAACATTCGTACTTTTGTCAAATGGACGACAAATTACTGGATAACGCTTGACAACTCATTCTCATTGCATATAATTCAAGAGAAAAAGGTGGAGAAATGAACGAGCTTCGAAAAATTGATTTGCTTGTAAAACAAACCGAACTCGAAACCGGATTGACCCAAATCATTTATCAAGGGAAAGCATTGCGTGTCAAAAACGATGCGATGTGTTCGCTCACCTATACAGAATCGCACGGATTCGAAGTCATTTTGGACATTTTCGCCGAGTCGCTCGTATTGGCGCGCATCGGAGAAACGACGACCATTTTGAATTTCGATCCCGCAAAAGAACAAGAAGGCAGCATAGCCACCAACTACGGCGTTATTCCCTTGTCCGTCTTTACCGATGACCTGGAAATAACCTCTTCGCGTCTTCGCTGGACTTATCGTCTCACCCAGGACGAAGGACTGATCGGAGCGTACGTAAGTGAATGGACGATGGAGGAAACCGCATGAATTTAATCGAAACCGCTTTGAAGAAAGCAGTCCAAAACGCGATCAAGCAGGCGTTCGATACGGATATCGAACTTGACGAGATCGTCGTCGAAGAACCCAAATCCAAAGAACACGGTGATTATGCGACCAATGTGGCCATGCGGCTGACGAAAGCCCTCCGCATGAACCCCAAAGCGATCGCCGAGAAACTTTTACTCGAAATCGACAACAAGGCAGGCGGCATCCGTAAAGCGGAGATCGCCGGACCGGGATTCATCAACTTCTTCATGGATGCCCAAAGCTTATCCGAAGTCATCTCGACGGTCATCAAGCAAGACGAGCAATATGGACAAACTGTCTGCGAAGACAAACGCAAATGGAATGTGGAATATGTATCCGCCAATCCCACCGGCGACCTGCATCCGGGACATGCCCGGGGTGCTTCGATCGGCGACTCGCTGACCCGCATCATGAAAACTGCCGGTTACGACGTGACACGCGAGTATTACATCAACGATGCCGGTAATCAGATCAACAATATGGCGAAGTCCCTGCAAGCGCGTTATCTCCAGCGTTTCGGCGTCGAGATCGTAGTGCCCGAGGACGGATATCATGGAAAAGACCTGATCGAAATCGCGGATACCGTGATCAACGAAGTCGGCGATGCCTATAAGGATGCCGATCTTGAGGAAAGCCTCCCGTTCTTCCGCAGCATCGGACTGCGTGAGGAAACCAAGAAACTTCGTGATGACTTGTTGACCTTCAATGTGGAATTCGATGTCTGGACCTCCGAACAATCGATCTACGATCGCGGGTTGGTGGAGCGGGCATTGAAGCAACTGACGGAAAACGGAAACACCTATGTCAGCGAAGAAGCGACATGGCTGCGTACGACCGAATTCGGCGACGATAAAGACAGGGTATTGGTCCGCGGTAACGGCTTATACACCTATCTATTACCGGATATCGCCTATCACCTGAATAAGAAAGACCGAGGCTATGATATTCTTATCGACTTGTTGGGAGCGGACCACCACGGCTACATCGCACGTCTGAAAGCGGCGATCCAAGCCTTGGGTTATCCTTCCTCCGATTTGGAAGTGGATATCATCCAGATGGCCCGCATGATCAAAGACGGCGAAGAGTTCAAGATGAGTAAACGGACCGGCAAAGCCGTCTCGCTGAAAGACTTGATCGAAGAAGCCGGCGTCGATGCGGTCCGTTACTATTTCGTCAGTCGTGCCGGGGATACGCATATGGATCTCGACTTGGATATGGCAAGTAAGCAGTCCAATGAAAATCCGGTCTACTATGCCCAATATGCCCATGCCCGCATGTGCTCCATCCTGCGCAACGCGGAGGCACAACCTGCTTCCAGCTTCGAATTGATCGTCCATCCGAAAGAAACCGAACTCTGCAAGATCATGTTCGATTTCCCGCAGATGATCAAAGACGCGGCGCAAACCCGCCAACCGCACAAAGTATGCAACTATATCCAGAAACTGGCTGCCGCATTCCACGCTTTCTATAACGAATGTCAAGTCCTGAACCTTGAAGACGCGCGACTGAGCGCCCAACGTCTTGGTTTGGTGAAAGCCGTCCAGATTACCTTACGTAATGCTTTGACCCTGATCGGGGTAAGCGCACCTGAAAAAATGTAGAGGAGGCACTTTATGAGCAATCGATCAACGACCGATGTCGCATTCGACATCCTGCAGACCCATGGCAAGGAAATGCCTTTCGCCGAATTATGGGGTAAAGTCTGCACCGCCTTTGGATTCACATCTTCCCAAGCCGACAACAAGATCGCGCATTTCTTTTCGGCGATGACCTTGGATGTACGTTTCGCGCCGTTAGCCGACGGAATGTGGGATCTGCGTTCGCGCCGGACCTACAACGAAACCCATGTCGACACCGACGCCATCCTCATCGAAGAGGAACTGATCAAAGAAGACGATTTGATGATCGCGGTGAACGACGAACCCGAAGACGAGTTCGAAAAACCTTTCCACGAGAAACCGATTACCGAAGAAGAGGAATTTTAACCGGGCAACCGGTTTTTTTATCG
>JBAVGP010000265.1:0-10240 GCA_049684955.1 Erysipelotrichaceae bacterium | reverse complement strand
GTTACACTCTACTCTGCAACTGAAATCGCCCATCTGACCTATGACAAGTTCCTTGCGAAACCAACGCCTTTCAAGCCGGTGGTGACGTGGATCAACGTCGATGGTCTGCATGACCAGGGATTTGTGGAAAATCTACTGAAACCTTTCGAAATCCATCCGCTGATCATCGAGGATATCCTGCTGCCCGGTCAACGGCCTAAGATCGAGTCGTATGAAAAGTATGCCTATATCGTCGCGAAGATGGTTTATTATGTGGATAAGGAACTGGTTTTCGAACAGCTGTCCATCCTTTTCGATGAGCATCACGTGATCACGATCGGCGAGAAAAAAGGCGATGTCTTCAACGCGATCCGCAAACATCTCGAAGTTACCGGTAACAGCCTCCGCAACAATGCTTCGGATCATCTCGTCTATGCGATCCTGGATGCGATTGTCGATGCTTCGTTTGACGTGTTGGAAGTATTGGGCGACGCGATCGATGAAAAAGAAGAAGAACTGCTCGAAAAGCCGAGTATCGGTCTGTTGAGCGATCTGCGTCAATACAAACGCGACCTGCTGTATCTGCATAAAGCGATCTGGCCTTTGCGCGAAGTGCTTTCACGCATGATGCATCAGGAAATCAAGGAAGTGCGGGAACAGACGGTCCCGTATCTGCGCGATGTCAACGACCATGTCTACCAATGCATCGATTCGATCGAGACCTACCGCGAGCTGTTATCCGGCATGATGGACCTGTATCTCTCCAGCATTTCAAACCGCTTGAATGAAATCATGAAGGTGCTGACCATCATCTCGACCATCTTCATCCCTTTGACCTTTTTGGCCGGACTCTACGGGATGAACTTCAAATATATGCCTGAGATCCCTTGGGTCTACGGCTATCCGACGGTATTGGCTGTGATGCTGGTGATCGCAATCGGGATGTTGCTTTATTTCAAACGGAAGAAGTGGTTCTGATGCGGATCGCGGTTTTTCTGCGGGCGGTGAATCTCGGTCCGAAAAACAAGGTCGCGATGGGTGATCTGCGAAAAACACTTGAAGCCGACGGATTCAAGGATGTCAAAACTTATCTGAATTCCGGGAACCTGACGATGTCGAGCCAAGACGGCATCGATGAAGATGTCCGTCATATCAAAGAGCTGATCCTGAATCGTTTCAATGTCGATATCGATGTCTTTGCGGCAGCGATCAATGAACTTGAGGAAAAGATCAAACGGGGGATATTCGGGGATTTGACTGAAAAGCAAGTGCCGTATGTCGTGTTCCTGAGCCAGAAAATCAAGCTTGAATTACCTAGCGACCTCCACCATATCCGTCTGCTTGCGCAAAGCGGGAAACTTCTCTTCTGCGTCGGGACGATGAGCGCTGAACACACGTCGTTCCCCAACGCGCTGATCGAGCAAGAATTCAAGATCCGATGCACCTCGCGTAATCTGAATACCTTGGAAAAAATGCTTCAAGCCGCGTAAATCGAGGCTTTTTTCTTTCAATTTCCCCGATTTTCGATTATCCTGTAAGTAGATGCGAATGATTCGCAAGTGGGAGAACCGATGAAAAGGCTATTGAAGATCGTCTTACCCCTGATGCTTTTCCTTTCGGGATGCACCGTGACACCGCCGACCGGCAAACTGCAGGTCGTCGTTTCAGTGTATGTGCTGGAGGAATTCACGAAGCGGATCGGCGGCGATCTGATCCAGGTGACCAATATCGTCCCGCCCGGCATCGAACCGCATGATTTCGAATTGAGCGCCCAGGACCGCATCAAACTCCAGAATGCGGATGTGTTGCTGACGATCGGTGTCGGCTTCGAGAACTGGCTCAACGAAGTAGCCCCGAAATTGACCAAAACGCTGGTCGTCAAGACCGGGGAAGGGGTGGCGAGCGATCCCAACGATCCGCATGTCTGGCTGGATCCGAATCTCGCCAAATTGATGGCGGTGAAGATCCGCGATGCCCTGATCCAGGTCGATCCGCAAAATAAAACGACCTATCATGCCAATACGCAAACCCTGATCGCCGAACTGAGCGCGCTGGATGCCTTATATCGGACCACGCTGGCCAATCGGGTGCGGGATATCTTCATCTCCTCGCACAACGCGTTCTCTTATCTGGCGAAAGCCTATGGCCTCCATCAGGAAGCGATCGCCGGCGCCAATCCCGAAACGGATGTCTCCGCGATGCGGGTGCGCGAGATCATCACCTTGATCAACACGCAGCACATTCCGGTCGTCTTCAGCGAAGCGTTTCTGGATCCCAAGATCGCCGAAGCCATCGCCAAGGAAACCAGCGCTTCGGTCATGACGCTGGTGCCGGTGGAAAATCTCAGCGCGGTTGAACGGAAAAACGGCGAAACCTATTTCAGTCTGATGAAAAAGAATCTCTATGCGCTCTATACCGCATTGACGGAGGGAAGTCTATGAAACTTGGAGTTAAAGGCGAACATCTGCGCTTCTGTTATCAGAACCGCTGCATCATCGAGGAGACCGACTTCATGGTTAGTCCCGGTGAGTTCTGTGTCATCGTCGGCGCCAACGGATCGGGTAAATCCACGTTGATGGATTTATTATGCGGGATCGTGGTTCCGCAGGAAGGCGAGATCCGATGGGTCGACGAATTTGATCAGCGCATCGATCCCAAAGGGCATGTCGCCTATGTGCGCCAAAATACCGCCAGCTTGCATAAAGGCTTTCCGGCGACCGCTTTGGAAGTCGTACTGTCGGCGCTCAACGGGAAAAAAAGCTGGTTCTCGCACTTCACGGTCCAAGACAAAGACCGCGCCATGGAACGCCTGAAAGCCGTGCAGATGGAAGATCTGCCGCATGCCCAGTTATCCTCCCTGTCGGGCGGACAGATCCAACGCGTCTTTCTGGCCCAAGCCTTGATGAGCGATCCGGATGCCATCCTGCTGGATGAACCGACCTCGTCGCTCGACGCCCATTTCTCGCATACTTTCTTCGAACTATTGAAAAGAATCAATCAGGTTAACCATACGACGATCATCGCGATCACGCATGACATGGCCTTGGCGCGCGAATTCGCCGATACGGTCTATTGCCTTGAGGAAACGTCGATCATCGAACTCGACAAGAATCAGATCGAGGAGGAACTGAGCCACAAGCACAGCCATCCGCACAAGGAGGACGAGCATGGAACTGTTACACTATGAATTCATGCGCCGGGCTTTGATCGTCGGTATCCTGGTCGCTTGCTGCGTCCCGGCCATCGGTCAAGTCCTGGTCCTGAAACGGATGTCGATGGTCTCCGATGCGCTCAGCCATGTTTCGTTAGCCGGCGTCATCCTGGGTCTGGTGATCGGCATCAATCCGGTCTTGACCGCGATCATCGCCTGTCTCTTCGCTGTCTTCGGACTCGAGTTCCTGCGCAAAGTGCTGCCCGAATACGGGGAGACCGCGATCGCGGTGGTCCTTTCATTGGGCATTGGCGTCGCTGCCATCTTATCGGATTTCAACCACTCCGGCGCCAGTTTCGCATCGTTCCTCTTCGGCAGCATCGTGGCTATCCCCGACGACGAGTTCTATCTGATCCTATTGGTCAGCCTGGTCGTCTTGGTGGTCTTCCTGGTATTCTACCGTGCCTTGTTTTCGGTCGCCCTCGATGAGACCTTCGCGGCTTTATCCGGTGTCAACGTCCGTTTGGTGAACGCGGTCTTCATGGCGCTCACCGCGTTGACCATCAGTATCGCGGCGAAAACCGTCGGTGCCTTGATCGTGTCTTCCTTGGCGATCCTGCCGGTCCTTTCGGGGATGCGGATCGCGAAGAGCTATAAACAGACGACCTTCCTTTCGATTTTGTTCGCGGTGTTCTTCACGCTCGCGGGCTTGATCCTCAGTTTCTACTTCGGCATCAAACCGGGCGGCGGCATCGTCCTGCTCGGGGTGGCGACCTATCTGATCCTGATCGCCCTGACGTCACGGAAGGGGTTGGCGAAATGAACACCTATCCGGTCAATCTGAAAAGAACCAAGGCGCGCATCGCGATCTATGCTTTTCTTGATAAACAGACACGGCCATTGTCGCCCAAAGAGATCCATGAGCAGTTGAAGGATGGCGATATCTGGCTATCGACCATCTATCGCGTGCTCGAAACGTTCGAAAAAGAGAAAACGGTCATCCGTTCGACCGATCTGGACCCCCACCAGAGTTTGTATGAGCTCGATCGCCACGAACACAAACACTATGCCGTCTGCATGAGCTGCCATCAGCGCTTCGACTTACAGGAATGCCCGTTGATGGAGGCCGTCCATGTGAATGCGCAAGGTTTCGTGGTCGTCGAGCATCGGGTCGAAGTCTTGGGCTTCTGCGCCGACTGTGCGCAAAAAGCAAGGCCGGCATCGCATGGATAACCGCAGACAAAAGCACACGTGCCAAGGAGATTAAAAATGGAAAACTATGTATTGATCACCGGTGCCAGCTCGGGGCTGGGCGCGGACTTCGCGCGCCAGTATGCCGCACAGGGAAAGAACCTGATTTTAGCCGCCCGCCGGATAGACCGGATGGAACTGTTGAAGGAGGAGATCCAGTCGAAATACGACGTCGTGATCGAAGTGATCCAAGCGGATCTTGCGGATCCCTTGCAACGCCGCCAAGTGATCGACACTTGGCTCGGGAAAGTGGACATCCTCGTCAACAACGCGGGATTCGGGATCGGCGGCGCTTTCGATACCGTCGACTACGCGAAAATCCAGAATCTGATCGATGTCAACATCTCCGCGCTGAGTGAATTCTGCCACGCGTTCGGGAATGACATGAAGGCGCGTCGGCATGGCACCATCATCAATATCGCATCGATGGCAGCCTTCACGGCAGGTCCCTATATGGCGGCTTACTATGCATCCAAAGCCTATGTTCTGTCGCTGAGTGAAGCCTTGCATGAAGAGTGTCTGCCGTTCGGAGTGAAAGTCGTCGCTGTCTGTCCGGGTCCGACCTTGACGGAATTCTTTAAAGCGTCCGGTTCGAGTGCCAAGCCTTCTTTGCCTATTTTCCTGATGCGCAGCGAACAAGTCGTGACACTCGCGATCAGGGATGCGGAGAAAAACAAAGCGATCGCAATCTCCGGTTTCCGCAATCAGCTCGTCCATCTTTTTCTGACCCTGTTCGGCCGTCGCGCAGGACGCAAAAGCGTCGCCCGCATCAAAGGGTCGGACGAATGAAAAACATCGTCGTGCTGGATTCATCCGCCGTCTGGCAGCGTGAATTCATCCGACTCTGCGTCCATCTGACGTCGTTCCTTGAAATGGATTGTCTGGCGATCCGCCATGTCGGCTCGACGTCGGTCCCCGGATTGGCCGCCAAACCGATCCTGGATATCGACATCGTGATGAAATCCCCGGATGATCTGGATAAACTGCGCAAAATTCTGGAGCATCGCGGTTATTATTACCGCGGTGATCTGGGCATCAACGGGCGCTTCGCATTCGGCTACGGCAGCAGTTCGTTCATGCGTCATCATCTCTATGGGGTAGAGCCGCAGTCTGAAAGTTATCTCGATCATCTGGTCTTGCGGGAAGGGCTGAAATACGATCCGCAAGCGATAGTGAAATACACTTTGACCAAACGCGCGATGGCTGAACGCCATCCGCAGGACATCGACGCTTATATCGACGGGAAGACCATGGTCATCAAGGAAATCATGGAATCCGAAGCCGGTAAAAAAGCCCGATTATTCAACCGGCAGATCCACCATAAAGAGATGTTGGATGATGGACGTATCCGACTGAAAACGGTCGGAGCATTTCCGGGTGAAATCCTCTTTACGAAAGCTCCCTTTGAAATTCTTGAAATTTCCGGTACTGATGATCTGCAAGCACATCTGGCCGGTTTCGCAAAAGAGATTGCATTGGGATACCGATAAAAAAACCGCCCTGGGACGGTCAGCTGAAGTATTTGGCGAAAGAACCTTTCTCAAGCCGATGCAAAATCGGAAGACCGACCACGATGACGCTCAATGCTTCGCCGCCGGCGACCCACAAGGCGGAAGTCAGAAAGCCGATGAAGGGCAGTTTCAGCAGAATGGCTAATTCGGCACCGACCACGATTCCGTTGATGACGATCGGAAACAAAGCGCTCAGCCAAGGGATCCCTTTAAAACGGACAGCACGGTAATGATAACTCAACAGCGCGGCGGCTAAGGTCGCCAGCGTTCCGAAGAGCACATCCCAGAAACCCAGGATATTGACGCCGCTCAAAGCGCCCAGGAAATTCGTCAGCGCGCAGCCCAGGGTCAGTCCCCAGACCGGCATGAACGACAGCACCGGCAAGATCGTCAGCGCTTCGGCGATGCGTATTTGAAGAGGCCCGAAACTGAGCGGAGCCAAAAACATCGATATCGCGGTATACACCGCCGCGATCATCGCGATTTTCAATAAGAGCCGGGTATAATTCTGTTTCATGTGACCTCCAAAATCCTCTGCATATTTTACTTGTTTCCGGCCCATTCCGCAAGGAAAACCTGAAAACGATGAAAGGAATCCAAATTATGCACTCATTTTCTAGAACGGAATTATTGATCGGTGAAGCAGGACTTGCGAAATTAGCCGACGCGAACGTCGCGGTTTTCGGGATCGGCGGAGTCGGCAGTTATGTCGCGGAAGCCTTGGTGCGCACCGGTGTCGGTGCCATCACATTGGTCGACGACGACGCTGTTCATCTGACCAATCTGAACCGCCAATTGCCCGCCTTGCATTCGACTTTAGGCCAATCGAAAGTCGAAGTGATGGGGAGAAGGATGCTGGATATCAATCCAGAACTGAAACTAGAAAAGTTAGCGATGCTTTATCTGCCGGAAAACGCGGATGAGATCGACCTCAGCCGCTTCGATTATGTAGTCGACGCGATCGACACGGTCAGCGCCAAACTCGAATTGATCAAGCGCTGCGCCAAATTGGACATCCCCATCATCTCCAGCATGGGAGCCGGCAACAAACTGGATCCGACCCGGCTGAGAATCGGCGATATCTTCGAAACCTCCGTCTGTCCGCTGGCCAAAGTCATGCGCCACGAGTGCCGCAAGCAGGGGATCACCGCCCTGAAAGTCGTCTATTCGAGTGAAGAACCGGTGAAGCGTTTCGACATCGACTTGGATGAAAGCGGCGGCAGCCATCGCAAACGCCAAACCCCCGGCAGCATCAGCTTCGTTCCCGCGACCGCCGGGCTATTCATCGCATATGCTGTCGTATCCGACCTTTTGAAGTGAATGGAAGCATGGTATAATGGAAAAAACGAGGTAAACTATGGAAAAAGATCTACGCATCGCCGTCCTGATCGACGCGGACAATGTCAGCGACAAATATGTCAAAGCGATTTTCGACGAGGTTTCCAATCACGGAACCCCGACATACAAACGGATTTACGGCGACTGGACCAAACCGCAGTTCGCCAATTGGAAGAAGATGTTGCTGGATTTCTCGATATCTCCGATCCAGCAATATGCCTATACGACGGGCAAGAACGCGACCGACGCGGCCTTGATCATCGATGCGATGGATATTCTCTATTCGCAGAATGTCGACGGTTTCTGCATCGTTTCGTCCGACAGTGATTTTACGAAACTAGCCAGCCGTCTGCGTGAAGCAGGTAAATATGTTTTAGGGATGGGCGAAAAGAAAACGCCGACCGCATTCATCGCTTCGTGCGAGAAATTCAAATATCTCGAAGTCCTGCTGAACCCGATCGAGGCGCAGGAACTTCCCGAATATAAGGAAAAAGCCGAGAAGAAAAACGGACCGAAAGAGAAGAGCGGCATGGCTTCGACCAACGAACTCATCGAAACGATCAAGACCATCATCAACGACAATTCGGACGATGACGGATGGGCGTTCTTGGGCGAAATCGGCAATGTGCTCAACAAACGTTATCCCGATTTCGACTCACGCAACTACGGCTATCAGAAACTGACGCCCCTAATCAATTCGCTGAAGGGTTTCGAAGTGCAGTCCCGCAAGACCTCCAATCCCAACATCACGCATAAATACGTTCGTATCCAACAGAACGCTGATAGCAATGACTGATTTGTTTCACCTCCACGACGCTTCATTGAAGCGTTACAACACCCTTGGCATTCAATCCACCGCAGCCGATTTGTATCTGCCGTTTTCCGAAGAAGCCTTCAAAGAGGCGATCCTCACGACAAAAGATAAGAAACGCGTCATCTTAGGCAACGGAAGCAACATTCTGTTGGCAAAAGCGTATTATGATGACAGCTATGCTTTCGTCGTCAGCACCAATGCCGACCACCTGCACATCGTGGACGGTGAAATGGTCGCTGAAGCCGGATGTTCGCTGCAACGTCTTGCTTGGTTCTGTATCGAACAGGGCATCGTCGGATATGAGTTCGCGGAAGATATCCCGGGAACCATCGGCGGCGCGCTCATCAGCAACGCAGGGCAGTTCGAATACACGATCGGGATGTATGTTACCTGGATCGATGTCTATCTGCCGCACAGCGATACCTTCGAGCGGATCAAACCCGACAGCGAGTTTTTCGGATACCGCCGCAGCAAACTGGAAGAAATGGACGCGATCGTCCTGGCTTGCGGACTGCGCATCCCGGAAGGCGACGGGGCGGGAAGTCTTGATAAAGTGTTGGAATACAAACGGGAACGCTATCGCAAACAACCGCGCAACCATCCCAATGCCGGTTCGGTCTTCAAACGTCCGACCAAGGGCGGGGAAACGTTCTATGTATGGAAACTATTCGAAGAAGCGAAGTTGCGCGGCTTTCGCATCGGGGATGCGGAAGTGTCCGCCAAACATCCCGGATTCATCGTGAACCACGGGAACGCGACTCATCAGGATATGCTGGCCTTGGTTAACGAATGCCAGAAACGCATCAAAGAACAATTCGATATCGACCTTCATCTCGAATGGAAGATCATCGAGTAACGAAAGAAGGGTACCATGAAACCCATTGCCATCCTCATCGCGCTTGAAACTCCGGGAAGACGGGATTTCGAACAGGAAATCCGTGAAACCGAAGCGTTGGCGGAAGCCTGCGATATCACCGTCGCCCAGACGCTGACGCAGAAAGCCCACTCGCTGGCTTCACCGACCTATATCAAGAGCGGAAAACTGGAAGAATTATTGACGGCGATCGAAGCCCAAGGCGCCGATCTGGTCATCATGAACGACGAACTCAGCGGATCGCAGATCCGCAATCTTGAAGAGAGGCTGCCGTGTACGATTCTGGATCGCACGCAGCTTATTTTGCGTATCTTCGAACGGCGCGCCAAAACACGCGAAGCCAAACTTCAGGTGAAGGTGGCGGAACTGACGTATCAGCTTCCCCGCAGCAACACCCGCCACGGATCCTTGGCCGGGCATCAGCAAGGCGGGGGTGCACGCACCCGCGGATCCGGCGAAAGCCAGATCGAAATGGAACGCCGCGTCCTGAAACAACGGATCCAGGATGTGCAGGAAGAACTGCGCATCATGGAGATCCAACGTCAGACGCAACGCAAACAACGCCTGAAAATGGATCTGCCTAATATCGCATTGGTCGGTTATACCAACGCCGGCAAATCGACCCTGATGAACGCCTTCATCAAGAAACTCAACGAAAAAGAAAGCAAATTCGCGGCGACCAAGGATATGTTGTTCGCGACGCTCGATACCGCCAGCCGCGGGATGAACCTTCCCAACGGGAAAAGCATCGTGCTGACCGATACGGTCGGCTTCGTATCCAGACTCCCGCACGGACTGATCAAAGCGTTCCGTTCGACCTTGGAAGAGATCAACGAAGCCGATATCCTCATCCATGTCATCGATGCTTCACATCCCGACGCGATGAAACAGGCGGAAATCACCCGCGACACGATCAAGGAGATCGGTGCAGGGGATATCCCCATGATCAACGTCTTCAATAAGACCGATAAATCCTGCCTTGATGTTCCGGTCGACGGCATCCGCATCTCCGCGAAATTCGGCACCGGGATGGATGAACTGATCGAGGAGATCCAACATCGTCTATCGCTCAATGAAATCCAAGTCCAGCTTTTCATCCCGTTCGAAAGCCAGACCATCCTGATGAAGATCCGTAATGAATTCCGCATCCTGTCGACCACCGAGACCGAAACCGGGACCTTGGTGCAAGTCAGCGGAAGTCCCGACAAATTGGCGGCCTACCGCGTCTTCTACCGTCTGGTCGGGCAATAAATATAAACATAAAATCGAATATCTTAAATATCGTATAAAAGACCGATTTCGTTCAGGAATCGGTCTTTTAC
>JBAVGP010000264.1:0-10688 GCA_049684955.1 Erysipelotrichaceae bacterium | reverse complement strand
CTCTTTTTCGTACTCTCGCCAATCCAACGAAAGGCTAGATCTAGGTGTGAATTGAAACGAATATTCATGATTTTTCAGTCAAAAAAGATGTAAGAAAAAAAATGAATTTCAGTACTCCTTTTCACGTTGAGAGACCATCTATCCTGTGGTACACTCTAAGGGAAGGTTGAACCTAACAGGAGGGAACAATGAAGAAATTATTGAAATTGTTGGCCGTCTTGCTCATCGCTGTCGCATCATTGACAGCATGCACAAGCTCACCGAAAAAGATTGACGATTTGAAAGTCTTGTTTGTCCCGAGTAAAGATGCTGCCACCATTATCGCTCAGACTGAACCGCTAAAACAACTGATCATCGATGCCATGAAAACCAGAGGCTTCGAGATCGGCAAAGTCACCATCGAAGTCACATCCTCATATGAAGCCGCCGGGGAAGCCCTGGCTGCCGGAACCGCGCAAGTAGGATTCATTCCTGCCAATACGTATGTTCTCTATCATGAAGACGGCGTCCAAGTAGTTCTAGCCGCGACACGTGCCGGTCTCAACAAAGACAGCATCAACGCGAAAGACTGGAACGACGGATTACCGACGACCGGCGACAGCACGAAACAAGTTACGTACTACCGTTCGATCGCATTAGCCGGAACCAGTGCGTATGCGCAAGGCTTGTTGGCGAAAGTCAATGCCGGAACAGCGCTGACCTGGGAAGACGTCAACGGAGCCGTATGGTGCCACAGCAGCACGACATCCGCTTCCGGATATGTTTATCCGACCATTTGGTTGTTAAGCAAATTCAACAAGAAAATCACCGACTTGGCGAATCATTATCAAGTTGTTTCCGGTTACGGTCAGACCGCAGCCGACCTCGCTTCCGGAGCATGCGATATCGGCGTAGGATATGCCGACTTCCGTAGAGACTATGAAGCGAAATGGACCGCATCGGCCGCTGACGGCGGATTCGGCCGTACCTTATCCGTTTGGAAAGAAACCGGCGTTCTCTTCGTTACCGACGGCGTCATGAACGACACCATCTCCGTAGCACCGAAGAGTGCCGTCATCACCGACAAATTCATCAAAGCCATCCAAGAATCCTTCATCGAAATCGCGAAGACCCCGGCTGGCTTGAAAGCAATCGCAATCTATAGCCATGAAGGTTACAAAGTCGTAACCGATGCCGATTACTCAGCTACCCGCAAAGCCGCCGAAGTATTGTCTGGGAAATAAACCAAGGGCGAGGGGGTAACACCCCTCGCTTTTTTTATCAAGAGGTCCACCATGATTCAATTCAAAAACGTAGTCAAGACATACCCCGGAGGCGTCCATGCCTTAAAAGGGATCAATCTTACCATCGAGCAGGGAGAATTCGTTGCGATCATCGGATTATCCGGCGCCGGGAAGAGCACTTTGCTTCGCAGTATCAACCAAATGCATCAGATCACTTCCGGCGAACTGATCGTCAACGGACAGGATGTCTCCAAATTATCAGGCGAGGCGCTTCGTCATTTTCGCCGTAACATCGGGATGGTATTCCAATCCTTCAATCTCGTGAAACGTACGACGGTGATCAACAATGTATTGGCTGCCCGGGTCGCGGATATGCCGTTATGGAAAAGCATGCTCGGCATCTATTCGAAATCCGACAAGATTCTGGCGCTTGAAGCGCTGGATAAAGTCGGAATTTTGGAGAAAGCTTACGTACGTGCCGATATGTTGTCGGGTGGACAGCAGCAACGCGTCGCTTTGGCCCGCTGCTTGGCGCAAAACCCGCAGATCATCCTCGCGGACGAACCAGTCGCATCCTTGGATCCATTGACCTCCCAACAAGTCATGGAGGATTTTGTGCGTGTCAACCGTGATCTCAACATCACCGTGATCGCCAACATGCATCATGTCGACATCGCCACCAAATATGCCAAACGCATCATCGGCATCAAAGAGGGCGAAATCGTTTATGACGGTCCGAGCTCGCAGATTTCCAATGATACCTTAACCGAGATTTACGGGAGAGACTTGCAACGCGATGAGTTGATGGGAGTCGAATGATGGATTGGCTCAACCACCTTATCCATCCCCAACCGATCTTATTGGGGAATGGTAAATCCATTCAGCCAAAAATGAGCGCCATGGTGATCGTCATTCCGATCATCACCTTGGCCGTCCTTTTCTCCGCATATATTACCGACTTCAATTTCATCACCCTGTTTCGGCGCGGCATGCAATTCTTCGTCATCGTAGGCCGCATGATTCCGCCGGATTGGAATTATATGCCGGAAGTCATCGGACCTTTGATCGAAACGATCATGATGTCGATCCTGGGAACCATGATCGGTGCTTTCTTAGCCCTTCCGTTGGCGTTCCTAAGCTCCGACAACATCATCAAAAACAAAGTCTTCCTTTGGACTAACCGCTTCATCGTCAGTATTTTCAGGACCATGCCGATCCTGATCTTCGCTTTCATCTTCAAATATATCTTCGGGATCGGGACGTTCGCAGGAACCTTGGCGATCGCCTTGTTTACCTGGCTCATCATGACAAAGATGCTGTATGAAATCATCGAAACAGTCGACATGGGTCCTTTCGAAGCGATCGAATCCAGCGGAGCCAGTCGTCTGCGTGCTTTCAGGGTCAGTATCATCCCCCAGATCCTTGGTCAATATATTTCGATTTCCCTCTATAATTTCGAGATGAATGTTCGCAGCGCGGCGATTCTCGGTTATGTCGGTGCCGGCGGTATCGGCTTGCTTATCAACGAAAAACTCGGTTGGAGACAATACGACAGGGTCGGGCTGATATTGTTATCATTGCTGGTGACGGTATATGCCATCGAATCCTTCAGTCGCTATGTCCGAAAGAAGCTGTTATAACATGAGCGAAAACATTGCACGGATGTATCGGAAACGTCCGAAAGATTGGATTATGAAATGGGGGGTATTCCTCCTGCTTATCTTCCTGGTCGCCATCAGTCTGCCCTATGTCAATTACAAAGGTCTGACCACCTACGGGCAAGTCATCGCCCAGAGTATCCTGCTGAATATCATCAAGCCGGATTTGCGCTTGTTGCTCGATTTCTCCACGAAAGAGGCGGTTCCTTACCTGCTGCTTGAAACAGCATGCATCGCTTTCCTCGGGACATTGATCGGTTCGTTCTTGGCCTTGCCATTCGCTTTCCTTTCCTCAAGGAATATCGTCCCGGCTTGGGTCGCCCATCTGGGAACCTTCTTCATCACCGTCGTGCGCACCTTCCCACCGTTTGTCTACGGGTTGATGTTCATCCGCGTCACCGGTCCGGGTCCCTTCACAGGCGTCCTGACGCTGGCGGTCGCAGGGATCGGGATGACGGCGAAACTCTATGTCGAAGCGATCGAAGATCTGGATAAAGGCATCATCGAGGCGCTCGATGCATCGGGATGCAACACGATACAGAAAATCCGTTACGGGATCATCCCGCAACTCCTCAGCAATTTCGCTTCCACCACGATCTATCGCTTTGAAATCAATGTGAAAAACGCATCGATCTTGGGCTTAGTCGGCGCCGGCGGTATCGGTTATCCGCTGATCTCCGCGATCGGAGCCTTCCGATGGAACGATGCCGGGACTTTGTTGTTCGGACTCATCGTCCTTGTATTGGTCATCGAATACCTATCCGGAAGATTACGCAGAAAACTAGCGACGGGCGTCTGACCCGCCGCTTTCTTTTATGAGTTTGAAAATGGCGATGGCATACCTCTACGTGAACATCTATAATGAAACCGAGGGAACACCATGGTTAAAAGAGTCCTATGCCTGTGGATCGTCGGAATCCTTATCCTGTCCGGATGTTCTTTTCAAACATCCTTCCGGGAAGATATCACCCACGATACGACATGGACTTCCGACAGTGCTTATTTCGGAAAAGGAATGAAATTCGAACTCGCATCAAGCGACCTTTTTGAGCCTGACCAACAGGTTTTCTGGATCCACGATGAAGAAGAACTTGCCCTGATTTTAGCGATTAAATTCGACGAAGGGATCTATACGGTCGAGTATCTGAGCGAAATCCCGTTGGCGACCGATAAAGTGATTTCTTATCTGGTCAGTTTATTCGTCCATGATTTCGAATACTTCGACGGAACCGTCGAATACTCCGACTATGGCGTTTTCAAGTTTGAAAGCGAGTATGTCACGTTGGAAAGCAAACCAACTGAAAATATCTTCGTCGAGAAAGAAATCGACGAATGGACGAAAGATATCAAATCCAAAGAATTAGACCCGGCGGATGAAGCCAAATACTTGCATGATCGTATCATCACGGAAGTCCGCTATGACGATGTCGCCGCAAAGAATCCCGATCGTGAAACCGATGCTTTTTCGGCGATGGGGGTCTTTGAGGATAAGAAAGCGGTATGCAACGGATACAGTCAAGCCTATCTGGGCTTAATGAAAGAAATGGAGATCCCCGCGATTCTGATCAGTTCCGATACCGACGATCACGCTTGGAATATGGTCTACATCGGAAACGAGTGGCAATATGTCGATACGACCTGGGATGATATGGACACCAAGATCGAAAAACCGATCTATGATTACTTCCTGAAGGACACCAATGAATTCCTGGATCATGAATTCGATGAAACGGGTTATATGACTTTATCCAAAGAGGACTACACGGAATTCGCCAAGTATGTATTTCCGCAGACACATCCGACATCCCCATGACGCAAGCATCCGTTTCATTGACGGATGTTTTTTATGCGGATCGAATAGAATGAGGATATAGTCATCAATATGCGTGATATCAAAACTTGCGGATCAACTAAGGATTTGCTACAGTGGAAGTACAGATTCATGATTGAAAAGGAGGAAGTATGATCGAGCTACCTGAAAGTCTCGTTTTGGCATCCCAAATTCGTTCTACCTTAATCGGCAAGACCATCACCGACGTCATCGTCAACGCATCGCCGCATAAATTCGCGTTTTTCTCCCTGGATGCCGACCGTTATCCATCCCTTCTGATCGGCAAGACGATCACGGATGCGAATTCCTACGGAGGCCAGCTTGAAGTCGTCCTTGGGGATATGAAACTTTACTTCGGCGACGGTGCTTGTCCGCATTATGTTCCGGCAGGCGAGTCGTTACCCGAAAAGCACCAACTATTATTGCAGTTCACGGATAAAAGCGCTCTCTATGTCTCAATCGCCATGTATGGAATGATGTATCTGCTGACAGAAGAGAACCAACGAAGTCCCTACATCGACATAGCGATGAAAAAGCCATCGCCGCTCAGCGACGACTTCGATCTGGAATATTTCAAGTCGATCATCGCCGCTTGCCCCGACAATCTCTCCGCCAAAGCCATGCTTGCGACCGAACAGCGGATTCCTGGTTTGGGCAACGGATGCCTGCAGGATATCCTCTTCTTTGCGAAGATCCATCCGAAGCGCAAGAAAGCGACGATCGGCGATGAACAGATCAACGACCTCTATGCATCGATCCGCGCAACGCTTCGTAAAATGGCGGATCAGGGAGGACGCGCGAGTGAAAAGGATCTGTTTGGAAGCAACGGCGGGTACATTCCGATCCTCTATGCCAAGACCGTCGGAACCGCATGCCCCGCATGTTCTGCGACGATCCTGAAGGAAGCCTATCTGGGTGGCAGCATCACGTTCTGCCCGCATTGCCAAAAGTAATGCCACGCTTACCTTCTCAAGATATTGTTCTGGCAAGCTTTGACGAAAGAGGCCGTTTTATATGAACAATCATGCATTTATTCCCACGATATAATCCATGGTTTATCCGTTTTCCGGCGGTATCGATGAATCAGAGCAGAATAATGAACGGTTTTCGAGTATAATAAGTACGAAAAAGGAGAATGTCATGACAATCAATCAAAAAGCAGTCGACGCTATCCGCATCCTATCGGCGGATGGAGTGCAAAAAGCAAATTCCGGACATCCGGGTCTACCTCTAGGGGCCGCACCGATGGCCTATCAATTATGGGCGCACGCAATGAATCATAATCCGCAGAATCCGAATTGGTTGAACCGCGACCGGTTCGTCCTCTCCGCCGGACACGGATCGATGCTGATTTACTCGCTCTTGCATCTTTTCGGTTACGGACTCAGCATCGATGATTTGAAATCTTTCCGCCAGTGGGACTCCTTGACCCCGGGACATCCGGAATTCGGACACACCATCGGCATCGAAACCACGACGGGACCCTTGGGCGCCGGAATGGCGAACGCGGTCGGAATGGCGATGGCGGAAGCCCACCTAGCCGCGACCTTCAATGAAGAAGGATTCCCGGTCGTCGACCACTATACCTACGTATTAGCCGGCGACGGTTGTATGATGGAAGGCTTATCCTCCGAAGCGATGTCATTGGCCGGAACCCTGGGACTCGGAAAACTGATCGTCCTTTATGATTCCAACCGCATCACGATCGAAGGGACCACCGATATCGCTTTCCGCGAGAATGTCCAGGAACGTTTTAAAGCGTATGGCTTCAGAACAATCGATGTCGCAGACGGAACGGATCTGTTTGCGATCGGGAATGCGATCGCGTTGGCGAAAGCCGACACATCACGTCCGACCCTGATCGAAGTACATAGCCAGATCGGCTTCGGCTCTCCCCGTGAAGGCACCGCAAGTGCGCACGGCGAACCGTTGGGACTCGAGAATATCGCGAAACTGCGCGAGAAACTCGGTTGGGAAAACACCGAACCGTTCTTCGTCGATGATGAAATCTATGCCCATTACAAACAATGCGCCTATCGCGGAGCGGTCTCCGAAACGATCTGGAACCAACTCTTCGATGGCTATCGTGTCGCATTCCCTGAAAAAGCCAAACTTTGGGATCGCTATTTCAATCCGATCGATGACTCGTTCATCGAAGAAGATGCGTTCTGGACCTTCGATGCGAAACCGCAGGCTACCCGCAATATTTCCGGAGAAATCATCAACCGTTTCAAAGACAAAATCCCGAATCTGTTCGGAGGATCGGCCGATTTGGCTCCTTCCACCAAGACCGAGATGAAAGGTGCCGGATTCTTCAGTAAAGAAGACCGCGCCGGTAAGAATATCCACTTCGGTGTCCGTGAAAACGCGATGGCCGGTATCGCCAACGGAATTCGCCTGCATGGCGGATTGATCCCCTTCGTAGCGACCTTCTTCGTGTTCGCGGATTTCCTTAAACCGATGATCCGTCTTTCATCCCTCATGCATCTGCCGGTCATCTATGTGCTGACCCATGACAGTATCGGCGTCGGAGAAGACGGTCCGACCCATGAACCAATCGAACAATTGACCATGCTTCGCGCCCAGCCGAATGTCACCGTCCTGCGTCCCGCGGATGCCAATGAGACCGCGGCTGCCTGGGCGATCGCGCTGCGTGCCACCGATTCTCCGACCGTCCTGGTGTTGACCCGGCAGAATCTGCCACAACTTGAAGGAAGTAAGAAAAACGCCTTCAAAGGCGGCTATATCGTATCTCCCGCGAAAGGGATGGCATCCGGCATCCTGATGGCCAGCGGATCGGAAGTGAACCTTGCGATCGAAGCGCAAAAGAAACTCCGTGAAGAAAGAATCGAAGTCAACGTCGTATCCCTGCCTTCCTTCGAACTCTTCAAGAAACAACCGCAGGAATATCAGGACCAAGTATTACCCAACAACCTGCGTAAACGCGTCGCGATCGAAGCCGGTGCGGACATGAGCTGGAACCAGTTCGTCGGTCTTGACGGAAAATGCATCGGACTTAATCATTTCGGCGCTTCGGCACCCGGTGAAGTCCTGTTCGAAAAGTTCGGCTTCACAGTCCAGAACGTCGTCGACACCTTCAAATCCATCTAAATCAAAACGAAGCACTTCGCTTAGGAGTGCTTCGTTTTTCTTTTCTTTTGTTTTTCTAGAATACGACGGCTCCGAGATAGCAGCCAAGGAGTGCTCCGCAGATCACAATACAGACGATGTTCATGTAGATCGACGCCTTGAGATCATATCGCATCATCAAGATTCCAGATAACGGAATCAATACGAGCCAAACCAGAAATTGCGTGCCCAGTGAAAACACTAGGACGTCTTTGAGACTCGCCGGTTCGCCCAATAATTTGTTCTCCATGAAATAAACAATGACAGACATCACGGAACTGGATAAGATATAGCCAAACACACCGACAAGAACCCCCCACAGGAACTTTTTCATAGAATCCCCTTTCATTGTTGCGGATAAGAAGTGGGTTCAGCGACGAAGAAAACCCCATAGTTGGGTCGACGCAATAGTACCGATAACTTGTCCCCACACGTTCTTAAGCACATTATAATCGAAAATGCGGATGGATACAAATAGGAACCGATTTGGAGAAATCCTGCCCTATGATCATCCCTAAAACAACATCACTCGGACATCCATATGATTAACTAAAATTACGGCATAACCAAAACGTATGTCCGTCATTTATTGATGTGCATACGTAAGGAGGCTTGCATATGACATGTGAAACACAATCAGCGCGACGAGTGATATAATAAAGAAAAGATGATTGAAAGGAGAAAGAGATATGTTAAAACGCATTCTTTGCATCCCGGATTCCTTTAAGGGCACACTGAAATCTTCGCAGATCATCCATACGATCAAAAATGTTTTCAATGAATATCTTCCCGATACGGAAGTGATCGGCATCGAAGTGGCGGATGGCGGCGAAGGGACCGTGGATGCCTTCTTATCGATCCTGGGTGGTCAGAAGGTGAGCGTCTCCGTCAAAGGACCGCACTTCAAGAAAATGGACTCATTCTACGGTATTTTACCTGGAAATGTCGCGGTGATCGAAATGGCTGCCTGCGCCGGATTGCCCTTAGTGAAAGATAATCCCGATCCCAGGACGACAACGACCTACGGGGTCGGCGAGCTGATGATTTCCGCATGGGAAAACGGATGCCGTAAAATCATCGTCGGGCTTGGCGGGTCATCCACCAATGACGGTGGCTGCGGACTCGCAGCCGCACTTGGGATACGCTTTCTCGACAAAGAAGGGAATTCGTTCATCCCGACCGGAGGAAATCTGATCAACATCTCCAAAATCGACAGTTCAAATGCCCATCCTTTATTGATGGATACGGAAATCGTCACGATGTGCGACATCGATAATCCGATGTTCGGACCACAAGGCGCTGCCTATGTTTTCAGTCCGCAGAAAGGCGCCGATCCGATGACCGTCGTCTTACTAGATGAAGGACTCCAGCATCTATCAAAAGTCATCGAATGGGATTTTGGCATCGAGGTCGCCCTGCTTCCGGGATCCGGTGCTGCCGGTGCGATGGGTGCGGGGATGGTCGCGTTCTGCAAGAGCACCTTGCGTTCAGGGATCGAAACGGTCCTCGATATCGCGCATTTCGATGAACAACTGAAGGACTGCGATTTGATCATCACAGGCGAAGGGAAACTCGATGTGCAATCACTGCGCGGCAAAGTTCCGATCGGAGTCGCCAGACACGCCAAGAAAGCCGGTGTTCCGGTGATTTGCCTGGTCGGTACGATCGGCGAAGGCATCGATTCCGTTTATGATAAAGGGATCACCGCGATTTTCAGCATCAATACGGCCCCGATGGATTACAGTATCGCGAAATTCAAGGCGCTGGAAAATTTGGAAATAACGGCATCCAATCTGGCGCGTCTGCTTGCGGGGATGAACCATTTCAAAGCATGATCTAAGATCGTTCTTAACCAAAAAATAACATCGGAAAGTGCCTCAATCCTTTCTATTCGTCTGAAATCGGCTATAATAGGCAAATGGAGGATTCCCATGAATACAAAATACATTTTTATGGATATCGACGGTACGTTCTTAAGCCCGCTTAACGGAGTATCCAAACGCTCGATCGAAGCGATCACGCAACTACACGATAACGGACACAAAGTGTTCATCTGCACAGGCCGTTCAAAATCCTATGTCGACGATTATATCCGCCGGCTGCCGTTCGACGGCTTCATTTTCGGTGCGGGATCGCACGTCATCATCAATGAGCAGACCAAATTCGTCAATTATATTCCGCGTCCCGAAGTCGAACGGCTGATCGAGTTCTTTACGCTGAATAACATTTCGTATATTCTCGAAGGGGCCAATTACGCCTTCCATGAAGACTCGGCGCTTAAGTTCTTTCGGGAAAGGATGATGTTGGAGACAACGGACACACCGTATCTCAGTCTGCATAAGTTGGCTGACGAGAGGATCTTGTCCATCGTTTCCTATGCGGATATGCATGAGGAGATCAACAAGATTTCAATCTTCGCGAAGCATGACGAAGACTTAGCTTTGATCAAAGACAATTTCGCGACGGCCTACAATGTGATCACCTATCCCACGACTTCTTCCTGTGAAATCATCGGCAACGGGATCAATAAAGCTTCCGGTATACGGCATGTCCTGGCCCATTACGGCGGCGACATGCAAGACTGCTTCGCTGTTGGAGACAGTATGAACGATTATGAGATGATCAAGGAATGCGGCGTCGGAATCGCTATGGGCAACGCGGACCCCAAAGTCAAAGCGGTCGCCAACTATGTCACTGACGATGCCGACCATGACGGAATCGCAAATGCCTTCAAGCATTACGGTCTGATTTAGTTTATAATTGAATCATCCTATTGGGAAAAACGGGGAAACGATATGGCACCTTTACGCAAAATATTCTGGGCATACATTTTACTTTTTTTTACGA
>JBAVGP010000263.1:0-1598 GCA_049684955.1 Erysipelotrichaceae bacterium | reverse complement strand
GTGAGAAGTTCCTTGAGAAAGCCTGGGAATGGAAAGAGGAATATGCCTCCATCATCCGCCAGCAATGGGCGAAGATGGGTTTGTCGCTGGACTATACACGCGAACGTTTCACCTTGGACAGCGGGCTCAACGAAGCCGTCAACAAGGTCTTCGTCCAGCTCTATAACGAAGGTTTGATCTATCAGGGCAAGAAGATCATCAACTGGGATCCCCAAGCCCAGACTGCCTTATCCAACATCGAAGTGCTCCATAAGGAAGTCGAAGGAAGCTTCTACACCTTCAAATACAAAGTCGTCGAAACCGGCGAATACATTTGCGTATCGACCACGCGTCCGGAAACGATGTTCGGTGATGTCTGCGTCGTCGTCCATCCGGATGACGGCCGATACAAACACATCCACGGCATGCATGTCGTCAACCCGGCGAATCATGAAATATTGCCGATCCTGGTCGACGACTACATCGAGATCGAATTCGGCACCGGTGCGATGAAATGCACCCCGGCGCATGACGCCAACGATTTCGCGCTGGCAGTCAAATACAATCTGGAAAAGATCGTCTGCATGCATCCGGATGCGACGATGAACGAGCGGGCCGGCGAATTCGAAGGCATGGATCGTTTTGCGTGCCGCAAAGCGCTGACCGAAAGAATCACCAAAGAGGGCAACACCGAGAAGATCGAACAGCATATCCATCAGGTTGGCCACAGCGAACGGACCGACGTCATCGTCGAACCCTACTTGTCGAAACAATGGTTCGTCAAGATGAAACCTTTGGCTGAAGATGTCCTGAATGCCCAAAAAAGCTCCGACCGTATCGACTTCATCCCGCCGCGTTTCGAAAACATCTTCGAACATTGGCTGGAAAACATCGAAGACTGGTGCATTTCGCGTCAGTTGTGGTGGGGCCACCGCATTCCGGTCTGGTATCACAACACCGAAGATAAAATCCACTGCGATATCTACCCGCCGATCGATCCTGAAAACTGGCATCAGGATGAAGATGTCCTGGATACCTGGTTCTCGAGTGCGCTATGGCCGTTCAGCACCTTAGGCTGGCCGGAAGACACGGACGATCTCAAGCGTTATTATCCGACCAGCGTCTTGGTCACCGGTTATGACATCATCTTCTTCTGGGCGGCGCGGATGGCTTTCCAAGCCCGTCATTTCACCCACAGCGTCCCGTTTCATGATCTGGTCATCCATGGCTTGATCCGCGACAGCGAAGGACGCAAAATGAGCAAGTCCTTGGGCAACGGTGTCGATCCGATGGACATCATCGACCAGTACGGAGCCGATGCTTTACGCTATTTCCTGTGCACGAATTCGGCCCCCGGACAGGATCTGCGCTATTCGGGCGAAAAAGTCGAAGCCGCCTGGAACTTCATCAACAAAATCTGGAACGCCTCGCGTTTCGTCTCGATGAACCTGCCCGAAGACTTCGTTTGTTCAGAACTAAATGAGTTGGAGCTTTCCCCGATCGACTTGTGGATCAGCCAGCGTTTCGACAAGACTCTCGGCGAAGTCACCTCCGCGATGGAAAAATATGACTTCGCGTTGGCCGGCAACCACCTTTATTCCTTCATCTGGGATGATTTC
>JBAVGP010000262.1:0-8401 GCA_049684955.1 Erysipelotrichaceae bacterium | reverse complement strand
TTACTTGTCACCTAAACAAGTACTGGAAAATTATACCTCAAATGTGTAATACATCATTTACAAACCTACATACATTCTTTTTCATTCTTTCAAAACAATAGAAATAGGCACTAAAAAAGGCATCTCATGGTTGAGATGCCTGTATGTGATTCTGGATGTGGTCCAAACACCATTGACGGACGGCTTCGACGCCTTCTTTGCTTTCAGCCGAGAAGATGATCGTATCCGTGTCGCCGGTTTGTTCGGCGATGCCTTTTTTCGCTTTCAGACGCTGGCTGTAGGAGAACTTGTCGCTCTTGGTCGCGACGATCTTTGTCGGCAGTCCGATGGCGCGTACATACTCCAGCATATCCAAGTCATCGACGGTCAGACCGCGCCGTATGTCGACCACCAGGATCGCACCGATGCATTGCGTGCGGGTACCGAAGTAGTCTTCCATCAGACGGGCGTAATCACTCAGCTCTTTTTTAGAGCGGTTGGCGAAGCCGTAACCGGGGACGTCGACCAAATGGAAGACATCGCCGATCGAAAAGAAATTCAGATACCGGGTTTTACCGGCCCGTTTCCCGACGAAGGCTAACGCATTCACGTTGGCCAGGGCATTGATCAGACTCGATTTCCCGACGTTGGAACGTCCGGCCAGCACGATCTCGGGTAGGAGCGTCGCGGGGAACTGTTCTTTTTTCGCCGCGGTGATCAGATACTTGGAGGTCGCGAAGGTCTTCATCTAGTGTACCAAGGCTTCCGCAAGGACTTGATCCATCGTATCGACCGGAATGAACGTAATATGGTCTTTGACGATCTGAGGGATGTCGTCCATGTCTTTCATGTTGAGTCTCGGAATCAATACTTTACGGATGCCGCAACGATGGGCAGCCAGGGATTTCTCCTTGAGTCCGCCGATCGGCAGGACATTCCCGCGCAACGTCACTTCACCCGTCATCGCCAAGTCGGCGTAGACAGGTACATGGGTCAAAGCGGAAACGATGCAGGTCGTCAAAGTGACGCCGGCGCTCGGTCCGTCTTTCGGGACGGCCCCTTCGGGAACGTGGATGTGGACATCGTGTTCTTCGAAGAACTTCGGATCGATTTCCAAACGACGGGCGTTAGATTTCACATAACCGAAGGCGATTTCGGCGGATTCCTTCATGACATCGCCGAGTTGTCCGGTGATGATGAGGCGGCCTTTGCCTTCAAACGAAGTCACTTCCACCGACAGCACATCGCCGCCGAAGGAGGTATACGCCAATCCGGTGACGACACCGACCTGGTTTTCGACTTCTTTCCGGCCGTATTCGAAGATTTCTTTGCCTAACCATTCACCGACCAGTTTCTGGGTGACCTTGACGTTCTTCTTGCCATCCTTCAAAATCAGCAGGACGGATTTGCGGCAGAGGTTCGCGATGATGCGTTCAAGCTGACGGACGCCGGCTTCGCGGGTGTAATGGCGGATCATATAGAGCAGTTCTTCGCTGCCGAGTTTGAATTGTTTATCGTTGAGTCCGTTCATCGCCACTTGCTTCGGAATCAGGTGATTCAGAGCGATGTTGACTTTCTCGTCTTCGGTGTACGATGACAGGTTGATGATTTCCAAACGGTCGCGCAAGGCGTCCGGGATATCCTCAAGGTAGTTGGCGGTCGCGATGAACATGACCTTCGACAAGTCGTAGGGTTCTTCGAGGTAGTGGTCGCTGAAGAGGAAGTTCTGTTCGGGATCCAACACTTCAAGCATCGCCGAACTCGGGTCGCCTTTGTAGTCGCTGGACATCTTGTCGATTTCATCGATCAGGAAGACCGGATTGATGACGCCCGCTTTCTTCATGCCTTGGATGATGCGTCCCGGCAAGGAACCGAGATAGGTCCGGCGGTGTCCGCGGATTTCCGCTTCGTCGCGTACCCCGCCCAACGACGCTTTGACGAAATTACGTCCCAGCGCGTTGGCGATGGATTTCGCCAAGGAGGTTTTCCCGGTACCCGGAGGCCCGACCAAGCAGATGATCGGCGCGTTGAGCGACTGCGTCATCGTCTTGACCGCAAGGTATTCCATGATGCGTTCTTTCACTTTGTC
This sequence comes from Erysipelotrichaceae bacterium, assembly GCA_049684955.1. Classification (GTDB taxonomy): domain Bacteria; phylum Bacillota_I; class Bacilli_A; order Erysipelotrichales; family Erysipelotrichaceae; genus GWE2-51-13. Next base: position 6,333 of record JBAVGP010000262.1, on the reverse strand, counting down.
CAGGCCGAAATGGTCGTGGTCCAAGACCGCTTTGACCTTCTTCAGATCATCGTTGTCCTTGGATTCCTGCCACCATGGCACTTTAAGCAACCAGTCGAGGTAGGTGCGGATGACGCCGCTTTCCCCGCTGGCGCTAGGCAGCATCTCGAAACGTGAAATCTCCTCCAACGCCTTCTCTTTGATGTTCTTGGGGAAAGGGTTGTTTTCGACATACTTGCGCAGATCGTCCATGTCGTCGGTCGCATTGGGCACATCGCCCAGTTCTTCCTTGATGGCGCGCAGTTTTTCACGCAGGTAATATTCGCGCTGGTTCTCTTCGATACGTTCTTTGACTTTATCGTTGATCCCCTGTTCGATGTTGGTGAGTTCTTTTTCTTTCTGCAGATTCTGGATGATCAGCAGTAACCGTTCGTTCATGTTGAGCGATTCGAGGATCGCCTGACGGTCGTCCAGACCCATCGGGAAATACTGGCCGATCTGGTCGGATAACTGCTGGGCGGAAACGCCTTTGGTGAGCTGATTGATGATTTCGGTCGGGAAGTTCGCGTTGCTTGTGGCGACTTGTTCGAGACCTTTGGCGATCTGACGGATCAGCGCCATTTCTTCCAGATTTTCACCCGGGATGTCGGCGACCGGCTGCACGGTGGCGAAGAACATCTTGTTGTCTTCGCTCAGGCGTACAAGTTTCGCACGTTCCAGTCCGGTGAAGGTGACACGCATGAATCCTTCTTTCCGTTTGACGTTCTTGATGCGGCATAATGTGCCGAACTTAAACAGATCGTCTTCGTGGGGTTCATCGACCAACACATCCTTCTGACTGACGACCCAGACATGGCCGTTGAAATAGGTATTCGACTCTTCGATCGCACTGACGCTCTTTTCGCGTCCGACTTCGATCAAGACATCCTGATTCGGAAAAACAATGATCCCGCGGGTGCAAATCACGGGCACGCTGATTTCCATTTTTTCGTTATCCATATGTACACCTCCTTAAAGGGAATAAGACGCAGCGCGTCTTATTGTTGAACGGATTCGCGGATAAGGTTGAATGCTTTGCGTAAGCGCAGATCATAGGCGATCGTATCCGCCGGCGCAAGCTCTTTCACGCGCGCCAGTTCCATACTGTAAGCTTTGGCGATCGCATCATATTCCTGGACGATTTCTTCCGAGGTGACGTCGAGTTTCTCGGCGGTCGCGACAGCGTCCAATACCAAACGTACTTTGACTTTATTGGTCGCATCGGCTTTCATCTGGGTACGCAGTTCGGCTTCGTTTTGGCCGGTGATCTGCGTGAACAGTTCCATCGTGTAACCCTGTTGGGAAATCCGGTTCTTGAAATCCGCAACCAGACTGTCGGTCTCTTCTTCGATCAATACATCAGGGATATCCACTTCGGAAGCTTCGACCACTTTGGTCAGCAATTGATTCCCGAATTCGACATCGGCGTTCTGCGTCTTCTCTTCCAACAGATCTTCTTCGAGGTGGGCACGCAGGTCCGCGATCGTCTCCGTTCCGTGATGATTGGCTTCCTTCGCGAAGTCGTCATTGAGTTCCGGCAGCGTACGTTGCTTGATCTCGTTGATCTTCACTTTGAATACGACCGGTTGACCAGCCAGTTCGGCTTGTCCGTAGGTTTCCGGGAAGGTCAGCGGCACGTCTTTTTCTTCGCCGGCTTCCATTCCGATCAGCGCGTCCTCGAAGCCCGGGATGAAGGATCCCGATCCGATTTCCAATTCGAAATTCTCACCTTTGCCGCCTTCGAACGCGACACCTTCTCTGAATCCTTCGAAATCGATGACGGCGGTATCCTTCGCTTCGACCTTGCCTGTCTCTTTCAAGACAAGTTCGGTGAACTGAACACGCAATTCTTCGATCTTCGCGTCGACATCCTCAGGCAATACGCTGACTTCGGCTTTCTTGACATCCAAGCCCTTGTATTCGCCTAGTTTGACATCCGGTTTGATGATGAGGTCAAAGGTCATGACGACTTCGTCGACCGTGATTTTCGATACATTCAGTTCCGGACGGGTGATCGGTAACAAGTTATGTTCCTTGATCCCTGCGAATAATGCGTCGTTGGCGATTTGATCGACGGCTTCCGCGAGGATCTGTTGTTCGCTGATTTGTTTGCGGGCGAGCTCTTTGGGAGCCTGTCCTTTACGGAATCCCGGCAGGTTGACACTCTTTACGAGCTTGTCGACTGCCTTCGTTTGCGCTGTCTTCCAAGCGTCGTCGTTGATGGTGACTTCCAGTACACCGGTGGATTTTTCTTTAACGGTCCAAGTAGTTTTCATTGGGTCCTCCTATTTAGCATTCCTATTATAACATAGGTCTTAGCACTGTCAACAATTGAGTGCTAAATTCGATTGAACTCTTCGAGCTCCTCGATTCTGTCTTCGTCTATTGTATTCTTTTCGCAGAATTCGCGCCACTCTTGTACATTCGCAAGATTCAAAAAGAGATTTTTGACGATTGCGAGGGTGAGCGGAACCGCTTCGTCGACATCGATTCCCTGCGGCAGACGCAACAAGGCAAGCCGTAATATGGATTCGTGGGCCAGCATCAGCATCGACGGATTGTCGTTCTCCAGCCATTCGTTGGCTTGTTTGAGGCACAGATCCACGCCTTCGCTGTCTTCCGGCAATTCCAGCGCCGCGGGGATGAAGGTGTAGCGCACATGGTCGTCGGTGAAGGAATACTCGGTATGGAGTTGTTGGCGGGCGCAAAGTTCGACCAAGACGGATAATAGAGCCCGATCTTTGATGATAGTGAACGCCTGCTTCAGCACCTCGTCGTAATTGCGCAGATTCAATGCGCCCAGCGATGCGACGACGGCGAATTGCCCGGCTTCGGTTTGAAGCATCTTGATCAGTTCGTCGGGATCTTCGATCCGGCTCGGCCGTGTGTTCTCTTTGAACTGCGCTTTGAGGTCATGATCGATTTTCTCCAACTCATCGCGATACATCTGCGGGATGTACGGCATGCCGAGTTCTTCAGCCAATTTTTCGCCTGCCGATTCGTAGTTTCCGTTTTGCATCTCTTCACGGATCTCTTTGATGATTTTTTGATAGTAGTTTTCTTCCATGGCTTTACCTCCCATCCATTATGCCATATTTAGGCGTTGTTTCCTTCATCGAAGCACTATTTATCAGCGCGATTTATGGTAAAATAACGCTATACAGGGGAATTTCATGAAAATACTCAAATCGATCGGCAGCCTAATCCTCATCGCCTGCGGCGCCTATGTGTCCTATCTGGCGTTTTTGGCGTACGATCTCCAAGATTGGACCAAGACCTTGATCTATCTCGGGGGCTCGCTGCTTTTGCTTTGTTTCGGGATCGTAACGATGTTGTTGACACTGACCAAGAAACCCGTTGTACTGAGCGTCGAATCTTCCGTTGAAGAACCGCGTGTCGCAATGGGCGTCCCGATTGAAACGGAGGAAACCGATAGCCCTATGGTGATCGATCAAGCAAAACCCGCAAGTCCTGAACCGGTGGTCAAACCGCAGGCGGTATTCACGGAGGAGACCAACTCCGACGAGGTCGCGGAACTCGACGTCTTGTCGCAGGACCTGGAACATGAAGAAGAGAGCGAACTGGTCGAAGGGATGTCCGAAACCGCCGGTCAGGAACCGGTTAAAATAACGTTCAGCGATGTCGATGAATTCGCCGACGAAGATGTGGTTGTCCCGCTGACGAAACCACGTCCTGTCGAAGAACCGCAGCTGGTTGACAAACCGACACTACAGGAAGTCTTGAAACCGAGCATCGCCGCAAAACCGGTGTTAGCGGTCGAAACCATCGAAGAGACCGATTTCCCGACATTCAAGACGCATATGGACCAGGTGGAAATCAAGGAAGATCCTAAATTCCTGTTCGGGGATTGGTGGGTCGACGAACAAGGATTGTTCATCGATATGCGGCTGATCGGCATCTCCGGACGCAAAGCGCAGAAAGTCCTCAAGAAACTCCCGTTGAACGCCAAACTCGAATATCATGTCAGCAACAAGAACGATGCCATCGAGATTCTCCATGACAAAGTCGTCCTTGGAATGGTTCCTGATCTCTATCTCCATTCGCTCTTGATGTATCTCCAGGGAATCGAAACCGTCAAATCCGAAGCAATCGTGAAAAAGGGCCGTGATGTCGTGCAATTCACCGTGAAAGTACGCTTTGACGATGATCTGCGCGAGAAACTTCAAAAGAAGCTCCAACAGAAAACCTGGCAATAAGCAAATTGAAAATGACCGCAAGGTCATTTTTTACGTCTAGAAATAGTAGCCTCTGAATTCGGGATCCTGCAGTAAGGATTCCGTGCGTGGATTATACTCCTTCATCGCCTGTCCTTTACGGTAGACGATGTTCCCTTCGACCATGGTCAATGCGACGGACAAATCCTGATCCAGCACGACTAGGTCGGCGAACTTCCCAACTTCGATCGTCCCGGTCACATCGGATATCCCGAGTTGCCGAGCCGGATTATAGCTTCCCATTCGGAAGATATCGGGCAAGGAAATACCCATTTCAAGCAATACTTTGATATTCTTGACGATCGGACGACTGCTGCCGCTGATGCGACCGTATTCGTTGGTGACCAATCCGTCAGCATGCACATAAATGATTCCGCCCGGCAAGTCGTATTGTCCGACCGGTAATCCGGCCATCGCGGTCGAATCCGAAATCAGGATCAGCTGATCGATCGGTTTGAGACGGAAAACCAGTTCCAGCATATCGCGGCACAGATGCAGCCCGTCGGCGATGATCTCGCACGGCACATCCGACAACAAGGCCGTCCCCAAGGTTCCGATTTCACGGTGATGGATGCCTTTCATGGCGTTGCCCATATGCGTGAACACATCGATCTTCCCTTCGCTGCGTTTCAATTCGGCACGCGTCGCGTCGGTATGACCCGCTCCGATCAGAATGCCGGCTTCATGAAACAGGTCGATCAGTTCCAGATTCCCTTCCACTTCCGGCGCCAAAGTGACCATGCGCAGATAACCTTGCGCTTCTTCGATCATTTTCAAAGCATGGTTTTTATTCGGTGCGGGAAACAGCGTTCCTGGTTTCGCGGCACCGAACTGCTTACTGCTGAGGAAAGGTCCTTCCGCATGGATGCCCAAGATCTTGACCTTGAGATTTTTGTTTCGTATCGCTTCGACGATCGGTCGATACCCTTTGAACGCGCTGCTCGCCAACATCGAGGTGACGCCGTAGCTTGCGTATTTCTGCGTGAGATCGACGATTTCCTCGGGTGTGATGACGCCGGTGAACGACCATCCCGCGAAACCGTGGGTATGGGAATCGATCAGCCCTGGTGCGATCAAAGCATCGCCGACATCGAGGTCGGACTGGCGTGGATCGTCAAAAGCAATTATTTCGGCGATTTTACCGTCTTTGATCACCAACTTCCCTGTTTTCAGTTGGTTATCGGTTAGGATGCGGGTGGATTGTAGGATGAAAGATTGCATAGGATTACCTGATTTCTTTATAGGTTCTATTATAACATCTCTAAATGACCGCTATCTGTTGAAAAATCAAACAAAAGCAAAAAGCACAATTGTTCTTTTTCGTTGGGAATAATCGATGTTTTAAATTCGCAGTTAAATTATCTCGCCCCAGCCCTTAACAAAAGATTCAAGGCGCCATTCCGCTTATTCGCCGAAGCATGCGTTTTTGCGGTAAAACCATAATTATCGGTGATGTTGACGGCTGCCCCTGCCAGGATTAACATCTCGACGATATCGGTCTGCCCTTTATCCGCCGTTTGGATTAAAGCGGTCATCCCGTATCCATCTCTCGCATTGATGTCCGCTCCATGCATCAATAAGACACTCGCCAACTCACGGTCATTTCTGGTTAACGAATGCATCAGCGCGGTAAAACCGTTATTATCTTGCGCATTGACGGATGCACCTTCAGCAATCAATTGGATCACAATTTCCCTTTTTCCGGTGAGAGAAACATGCATAAGAGGAGTCATTCCAAAAAAGTCTCTGGCGTTGATATCGATTCCATTCCTCATCGCTTCTTTCACAGCATCCATGTTGCCGGCGATAGCGGCTTCTATGATGGTCGCAGCTTCTTTCAATCCCATGTCCTTCCTCCTTTTTTTGGATCTTTCATGCACTTCTTTGAATTAAGTATACTCCAAAGGTTTCCAATTTTGGAAAAGTGAGAATAGCTAGTAAACTCAAGAGTAATTGAAAAGTTCAACATGAAATGCGAATGTGTATGCAGGAAATCGCAAAATCAATTGATGTAGGTTTGTAAATGATGTATTACACATTTGAGGTATAATTTTCCAGTACTTGTTTAGGTGACAAGTAA
>JBAVGP010000261.1:0-9843 GCA_049684955.1 Erysipelotrichaceae bacterium | reverse complement strand
AGCGAAGATCGTGCTGTTGCCGGCATTCGTCGGTTATCTGATCATTCTCTTCAACGCCAAGAACCTTTCGGCCTATTCAAAAAACATGGCGAAACTGGCTCCTCCGCTGATCATCCTGTCTGTCATTTCAGCCATCAGTTTCTTTGTTTCTTTGACCGGCGGAACACTCGGAGAATTGGAAATACTGATTTCCATCCTCTCGATCGGGATCGGACTCTGGATGCTTTATCTGATGATCTACGGACTCAATGATATCGCGCTGTTTTTCCAGATTCCGGATGAAGGGAAACGCTTCACGGATCTCTTTCCGTTTCTGGCTGGTTTCCAAATCGCGATGTTCGTATTCCTCTTGATCTTACCCGGACTATCCTTGATCCTGCTGTTTGCGGAACTGGCGGTACATGTCGTATTCCTGGTACGGCTTGCGCAGTTCAGTCAATTCAACTTCGTCTTCCCGACACCTTCCGAAGCACCTGTTTCATACTAAAACAGGTGCTTTTCTTACTTGACTTGCATGCTACAATAGTGAGGTTGGAGGTAATTATGCGCAACTACAATTTCATCATCAAGCCTGCGTCCACGCAGTGCAACTACACATGTTCCTACTGTGTCTACGCGGATATAGATAAAACATGCGAACCGCGTTCAAGCGGGATCATGACGGAGCAGACAACGGCGAATTTGATCCGTATCGCCGTCGAAGCACCCGAAGCGGAAGTTCTGACCTTCGCATTTGAAGGCGGAGAACCGACGTTGGCCGGAATTGACTATTTCTATTTCTTCGCGACCTTGGTCAGCATGCTGAAGAAACCCGAACAGAGCATCGTCTACACTATGCAGACCAACGGAACCGCATTGAACGACGAATGGTGCACGCTTTTGAAGGAACTAAACGTTCTGGTCGGCATCTCATTAGATGGACATCAAGCCCTCAATGACCAGTATCGTCTCTCCGAATCCGGAGAAGGGACATTTGAGGACACCATGCGGGCGATCAGACTCCTGCAGAAATTCGAAGTCGATTTCAATATCCTCACGGTCATCACGAAAGATCTGGCGAACCATGCGAGCGAACTCTATGAATTCTACCGCCGGAACAACTTCGAATATATCCAATTATTGCCATGTCTGGCGAATAAAGAAACATTGGACGATGCTTTCTCACTGACACCGAGTCTGTTCGCCACGTTCTATAACGAACTCTTCGATCAATGGTGCGTCGATTATGCCGCCGGCGTCTACCGCAGCATCACGATGTTCGACAATTCGATCGCGCTTTTCTCGGGAGTCGTCCCGCTGCAGTGCGGAATCCTCGGCTTCTGTTCCCCGCAGTTCATCGTCGATGCGGATGGCACGGTCAGCCCGTGCAATGTCCATATCGAAAAGGAAATCTCGATCGGCAATGTCAACGAACATACGGTGCCGCAGCTGCTTAAGAACGAGATGATGGAAACTTTCCTGCATGAACCGAAGCGTATGAGCATACTCTGCGAAACCTGTCCTTTCGCGACGATGTGCAACGGCAACTGCAAGCGCCAGAATATCAGCTACTTCGATGATACCTTATGCGGTTATCAGGAATTCCTGAAATATGCCTATCCGAATATCCGCGTCATCGTCGACAAACTGAAGAGCGGCGAACAATCGGTCATGTCGTAAAACGAAGTCGAAATACTACACATTCACACGATTTGAGGTACAATAAAAGCACGAAGAAGATATGGAATCTACATCGCATCGGACTACAATCGTTGCGCACGGCGCAACCGGAGGACCCCATGAGTAAGTTCACGATCAATGACGTGGAGTTGTACTATGAAGTCGTCGGCAACCCGAAAGCGAAGGAAGCCATCGTTTTTCTCAACGGAGTCATGGCATCGACCAGCAGTTGGGTGAATCAGGTCGAATTGTTCAAGAAAATGGGGTATCGCATCTTGCTCCACGATTTTAAAGGACAGTTGAAATCCGATAAGCCGCAAGGTCCCTACACTTTCCACCAGCATGCCTTCGAAACGGTCGAATTGATGCAGGAACTCGGCATCGAAAAGGCGCATATCGTCGGGACGAGTTACGGCGGCGAGGTCGGACTTCGCATGGCCATCGATTTCCCGGTCTTCGTGCAGTCGCTGACGGTCATCGATTCGCTCAGCGAACTAGATCCTCTGGTCGAAACCTTCGTCCTGTCATGGCGGCATCTGTGCGACGATCTTGACGGGGAAGCCTTCTTCAACGGGATCATGCCGACGATTTACGGCGAAAAGTATATCCGTGAAAACCGGACGATGCTGGAAAAACGGGCGAAGCAGATGAAAAACTTCCCGGAGGAGTACTTCATCGGGCAGACCTACCTATACGATACCTTTCTCCAGGATGTGACCATGACGAGCGAATTAAGTAAAATAACGTGTCCCGTGCTGATTCTCAACGGGGAAGACGATCTGCTAAAGCCTGCAAAGTTCTCGCGTATCCTGCATGAAAACATCAAACAATCGCAATGGATGGAAATCCCGGATTGTGGTCATGTGGCGATCATCGAACAAGCGGCGGTTGTGAATACCTGCCTACTCGGATTCTTAACCAAACCATAAAGGAAAGAAAAAAATGGATACCCTGCGCATTTTCTTGCCGTTTGTCGGCATCGGTTTCGTGTACTTTCTGATCATCATGTTCCTCAACAAAAAATTCCATGTACGGTATCTTACCGGTCTTTGGTTGCCGCTTGCCATCGTAGTCGTAACATTCGGCATCGCGATCTATTCGCAGATCAACCCTCAGCCGGGATCCTGGAACGATCTTGCTTTCGCCGCGATGACGGCTGTCTTCGGCGTCACGTTGGCGACCTATGTCGTCGCTTGGGGCATCGTCACGCTGCTGCATAAAAAAAAGTAATCACTGAAACCGAATCAACGGAGGTAGGATCATCCTATGGAAAATTATGCGGTATTCATTTGGGCATTTGCGATCGGTCTGGCTTATTTCGGATTCATCACGATTTTCGTCCTGAAATTCCATTTCAAGTATCTTTATGGCATGATCTTGCCGCTCTTACTCGTCCTCTTCTTCTTTGTGATGACCGTTTACAGCGGTCAGGTTTCCACCAGCGGATGGGAAGGATTAGCCTATCTGATCCTGATGATCCTCACTTTCTGCATCCTGATCGGTTATCTGAGCGGTTGGGTTTTCGTCGCTTTACTGAAAAGGGTGAAAAAGTAAATTTTCCTTCTATTGACGGGTCAGTGTGCGTTTGTTATCATAGGGACAGTAAAGGGAGTAGAGGCCTAATTCAGGTGATCCGTTCCGTCAGCACGATGGGAACATCCGGGCGTATCAAAATCTCGAGACTTTATCCAAGGGGGTAAAGTCTTTTTTATCCTAAGAGAGGGGCAAATATGAGCCAAAACCGCTTATGGCATAACCTGTCGTTGGAAGAAACCATGCAGGAAACCAATCTTAAAACGGGATTGAACGATCAGCAAGTCGTGAAACAACGTGAACTGTTCGGTGAGAACAAATTGCAGGAGGGGAAGAAACCCAGTCTTCTGCAATTGTTCCTTCAACAGTTCAACAATTCCATGATCATCATCCTGATGATCGCATCCGTAATTTCGTATTTTCTGGGAGAAAAGACCGACGCGATGATCATCATGGCGATCGTCATCTCCAACGCGATCATCGGCGTCATCCAGGAAGACCGTGCTGAAAAAGCACTGGCCGCTTTGAAAGAGATGGCCGCACCGTTGGCGAAAGTGCTGCGCAACGGGCAGGAAGTCGTCATCCCTTCAATCGAAGTGGTCCCGATGGATATCCTGATCCTGGAAGCAGGCGACCGGGTCGCTGCGGATGCGCGTATCCTGAAAACCTCGAGTTGTCAGATTCAGGAATCATCATTGACCGGAGAATCCGTACCGGTCGATAAATCCGAAGAGTTGATTTTGCCTGCCAACGCCGCATTAGGCGACCGCAGGAATATGGCCTATGCCTCATCCAATGTCACTTACGGACGTGCGACCGGTTTGGTCGTCGGTACCGGGATGAACACGGAAGTCGGCAAGATCGCCACCATGCTGAGTTTGGCGACCAATGATAAGACCCCGTTGGAGAAGAAACTCGACCAACTCGGGAAAGTCATGGGGATCGGCTGCGTCGTCGCGGTCGTCCTGATTTTCGTGATCGGCGTGTTGAACCACAAACCGATCCTTGAAATGTTCATGATTTCCGTCTCGTTGGCGGTCGCGGTCATTCCTGAAAGTCTTCCGGCAGTCGCGACGATCGTCATGGCGATGGGTGTCCAACGCTTGGCCAAACGCAACGCGATCATCCGCAATCTATCGAGCGTCGAAACCTTGGGTTCGGCCACCGTCATCTGTTCGGATAAAACCGGCACGTTGACGCAAAACAAAATGACGGTCACCGATTCCTGGCAAAACTATGACGGGAACCGCAAGGATCTCCTGTTAGCCGCTTATTTATGCAATGATGCCCGTATCGTCGATAACCAATGGATCGGCGATCCCACCGAAACCGCGCTTTCCGCATGGGCACAGAAGGAAGGATTGGATATTTTGGCGACCGCCGATTCCCATCCGCGTATCGCCGAAGTGCCGTTCGATTCTGGCCGCAAGAAAATGACGACCGTTCATCAGGTCGAAGAGAAAATCGTCGCGTATGTGAAAGGCGGCGTCGATGAAGTATTGAGCGGCGTCACGTTCATCGCCGAAGGCAACACCCATCGTCCGATCACGGACGAAGACCGGCTGGATATCCAAGCCGCCAATGAAGAAATGGGTGTACGGGCTTTACGTGTCCTGGCGGTCGCGAAACGCATCCTCGCCGAGAATATCAAAGACGGGGATTTGCACGCGGAAGAGAACCTGACTTTCGTCGGTTTGATCGGCATGATCGATCCGCCGCGCGAAGAAGTCAAAGTCGCGGTTAGAGAATGTAAAGATGCCGGAATTCGTGCCGTCATGATCACCGGCGACCACCGGACCACGGCGGAAGCGATCGGCAAGCAGATCGGCTTGATGGAAGAAGGGGACCGCGTCGTAACCGGCGTCGAACTCGACCTGATGAGCGATGAAGACCTCTTCAGAGAAGTCCAGCATATCACCGTCTATGCCCGGGTATCCCCTGAACATAAGATGCGCATCATCGATGCCTGGAAAAAGCACGGCGATGTCGTCGCGATGACCGGTGACGGCGTCAATGACGCCCCTGCTTTGAAGAAAGCGGATATCGGCGCCGCGATGGGTCTGGTCGGGACGGAAGTCGCCAAAGGGGCGGCCGACATGGTCCTCACCGACGACAACTTCGCCACCGTCGTCCACGCGATCGAAGAAGGACGCCGCATCCGCGACAACATCACCAAAGCGATCTCCTATCTGCTGTCATGCAATGTCGGCGAATTACTGATCCTCTTGGTCGCGACAGTCCTCAACTGGAGCACACCGCTGCTTCCCATCCATATTCTTTGGATCAATCTGGTCACCGACAGTCTCCCGGCCTTGGCGCTCGGCGTCGATCCGGCGGAGAAAGGCATCATGCAACGTCTGCCCAAACGCGATACAAGTCTGTTAAGCGGCGGGATGTTGTGGCGCATCGTCTATCAAGGAATCATGATCGGGGGCGCCGCGATCTTCGCGTATCTCTACGGATCGGGTAAACTGTGGGTCGCAGGAACGGAAACGTTGGGTCAGACCATGGCTTTCACCGTCCTGGCCTTCAGCCAGCTAGTCCACTCCTTCAATATCCATTCGATCCGTTACAGCGTCTTCACCAGTTTCTATAAGAACAAATGGTTATTGCTGGCGACTTTCGTGAACGCGTTGATGATGCTTGCGGTATTATTCATCCCCGGCGTCAACTCCTTATTCAAACTGGCCATCATGGATCTGCATCATTGGGAAATCGTAGGGATGCTGGTATTCCTCCCGATCCCGATCGTCGAAATCATGAAGCTCTTCAAGCTCAACGGAAAAGATTAAAGACAAGCCACCTTCAAACGAGGTGGCTTTTTACATCTTTTGTTGATCGATGGTTCCGATTTTTCTGAACTTGGCATAACGTTCTTTCAGCAGTCGGTCGGTATCCATGCGTGCGAGAATGTCCAGTTCCTTTTGGATGGCGCTTCTGCATTGTCCTATCACTCCGTCCAGATCCGCTTGGATCCCTCCGACAGGTTCCTTGATGATGACATCGACGATGCCTTTCTCCAAGAGGTCGTAGGAAGTGAGTTTGATGATATCCGCCGCCTGCGCAGCTTTGGTTTCATCTTTCCACAGGATGCTTGCGAAGCCTTCCGGCGAGAGGATCGAATAGACCGCATTCTCCAACATCAAGATGCGATCGGCGACACTGAGGGCTAAAGCGCCGCCGCTGCCGCCTTCGGACAAGACCAACGTGATCACCGGTACGTTCAATGTGGAAAACAGCTTCAGGGATTGGGCGATCGCTTCCGCCTGACCTCTTTCTTCAGCGCCTTTGCCCGGAAAAGCACCGGGTGTATCGACGATCGTAAGTATCGGACGTTTGAATTTCATGGCTTGTCTGGCCAACCGCATGGCTTTCCGATAACCTTCAGGCTGCATCATCCCGAAGTTGTAGGCAAGATTCTCATCCAGGTTCTTTCCTTTGTTTTGGGCAAGTACGGTGACGGGGATTCCGTTGAAATACCCGATTCCCCCGATCAACGCCGGATCATCGCCGAAATAACGATCACCGTGCAACGGGATGAATGTATCGAAAAGCAAAGGCAGGATATCACCGGCTTTGGGCCGCTGGGCATGACGGGCCAATACGACCCGGTCCCATGCGCTCATTCCGTTCGTGTCGGGCTGCTCGGGGAAAGAAACCGCCGGAGATATTGCATGGCGGACATGTCCTGCCTGATGCAATGCAAGAATAGAGGATAGGGTCGATTTCAGGTCTTTGCGGGCGACGATCGCGTCGAGGAAACCTTTTTCAAGTTGGAATTCGGCAGTCTGGAACTGGACAGGCAGGATCTCGTTGATCGTCTTCTCGATGACCCGTTTTCCCGCGAACCCGATTAAGGCTTGCGGCTCCGCGAGCTGGATATCTCCCAACATCGCGAAACTGGCGCTCACACCGCCGGTCGTAGGATGCGTCAGCACGGAAATATAAAGTAATCCGGCCGCATCGAATCGTGCCAATGCGGCGGATGTCTTGGCCATCTGCATCAGCGACAAGATCCCTTCCTGCATGCGTGCGCCGCCGGAAGCCGAAACGATCACCAGCGGATATCTTAATTCGATCGCACGTTCGATCAGCCGCGTGATTTTATCGCCGACGACTAAACCCATCGTACCCATCATGAAGTTGGCATCCAATATGCCGATGCATACATCGGATCGATCGATTTTCCCGATCCCGCATACGACGGCTTCGTTCATACCGGCGGATTGTCTCGCTTTGATCAGCTTTTCGCCATAACCCGGGAAATAATCCGCATCATGGCTCAGCGCTTCTCCGTCGATCTCTGTGAAAGTGGATTCGTCGATCAGCTGGCGTATCCGCTCTTGCGCACCGATACGGAAATGGAATCCGCAATGCGAACACACGAACAGATCGTGCGCCAATTCGGACATCGCGATCGGTTCTTTGCATAGTTTGCAGACCTGCATATCTTCACCCGAACCTTGGGGCTTGATCTGCGGCTGTTCGATCACGATCGGATCTTTTTGCGTATCTTCCCGTTTCATCGGGGGAATCGGCGCATCGATATCGGCAGAAAAGCGTCCGATGAAGTCATGCGCGAAATCGGTCGTATACGACCCAGATAAAAACTCCTTATTGCGAAGGATCGATTTCTGGAACTCGAGATTGGTCTGGATGCCCGTCACCATCGTTTCATCCAAGGCGACCTTCATCGCCTCGATCGCATGCGCTCGTGTGAGCCCATGGGTGATCACTTTGAGGATCAGCGAGTCATAAAAGGGGACGACTTCCATCCCGCTGCATACGGCGCTTTCGATGCGGATATTGCGGCCGGCAGGGAAGCGGAGTGATTCGATGATGCCTGGATGCGGCGCGAAGTTGTTTCTGAGGTCTTCCGCGTTGATCCGGCATTCGATCGCATATCCGACCCGGTGGATGTCCGATTGGCGCAGCGTCAACGGAAGTCCGCACGCCGATTGAATCTGGTGTTTGACGTTATCGATTCCGGTGATGCTCTCGCTGACCGTGTGTTCCACTTGGATGCGGGTATTCATCTCGATGAAATAATGGTTCATATCGCGATCCAGCAGGAACTCGATCGTACCGACGTTATCATAGCCGACATAGCGGACGGCTTTCAGCGCATCGTAGATGATGTCATCCCGCACCTCATCGGGTAAACTTTCGCAAGGCGCTTCTTCCAAAAGCTTCTGGTGTTTACGCTGAAAAGTGCAATCCCGCTCGAAGAGATGCACGGCATGTCCATGTTGGTCCGCCAGGATCTGCACTTCGATATGTTTCGTGCCTGTAAGCATTCGTTCCATGTAGAGGATCTCATCACCGAAACTGGCTGTCACATCGGCTCTTGCGGCCGTGAAGGCATGGACGATCTCACTTTCGCTGCGTGCCATCCGCATCCCTCTTCCGCCGCCGCCTGCCGCGGCTTTGAAGAGGACCGGGTAACCGATTTCACGCGCGATCTTCTGCGCTTCCTGCGCACTTGCGACGGCCCCGTCGGAACCCGGAATGAGCGGGATGCCTGCTTGTCTCATGATATCTTTTGCTTTTATTTTGTCGCCCAGTTTCGCGATGATTTCAGGACTCGGACCGATGAAGATCAGACCGCATTCCTTTACCAGTTTTGCGAACCGTGCATTTTCGCTTAAAAAGCCGTATCCGGGATGGATACTATCGCATCCCGTCAACAAAGCCGCTTCAAGCAGATTATTCATGTTGAGGTAACTATCCGCCGCCGGGGCAGGTCCGATGCATACCGCTTCGTCCGCCAGCCGCACATGCAGCGCATCTTTGTCCGCCTCGGAATAAACCGCGACGGTGCCGATGCCCATTTCCTTGCAGGTGCGAAGGATGCGGATCGCGATCTCCCCCCGGTTGGCGATGAGCATTTTCTTAATCATGTTCAAGGATCCTGATCAAGGGTTGGTTATATTGGACCATGCTTTGATTGGTGATCGCGATTTCCACGACTCTCCCGCTGATCTTACTGCGAAGTTCATTCATGATCTTCATGGCTTCGATGACGCAGAGAACATCGTTCTCTTTCACTTCGTCACCTACCGAGACAAAGGGTTTCGACGTCCGGTTGGGAGCGTCGTAATAAGTTCCGACCAACGGGGAAAGCACCCAGGTGCCTTTATTCGTGAGGTCCTCCGATATCGCAGGTGATTTCTCTTCATGCAAAGAATCTTCAGATGCGCATAGATGAGTCGTCTTCTCCAACAAGATTTTCACATGCTTAAATTCGATTTCCATTTTCGTGAGATCGGATTGTTCGAAGATCTTGATGATTCTCTTGATTTTCTTGCGTCGCATACATTCTCCCGCTCGGTTATGCATGATCTTCTCAGCTATTCAGTTTCCTTTTGATCGTTTCGACGATATCCCCGACTGTCTTGATATCGACGAGTTCGATGTCCTCGATACGGATCTCGAAGGTGTTTTCAAATTCCAATGTAAGCTCCAGTTTCGTCAGCGAATCGATATCGAGATCTTCTTTCAGTCTCGCGTCCAGCGTGATCAAGGCTTCGTCCACATGGATCGTATCAATGATGATCTGCTTAATTTGGTTAAACATGGCAACCTCCCGGGTAGTGTGTTTTCATCTTGTTATGATTGATATCGTATGAAATGTAACCCTATTTTAGCATT
>JBAVGP010000260.1:0-4631 GCA_049684955.1 Erysipelotrichaceae bacterium | reverse complement strand
ACATACCGCAGAGGAACAAGAGGAAGAAGACCGCGGGAAGATTCGAATATCCGACGAAGAACATCGCAATATGGGAGAATGCCCCCAACAGCAAGGATGCGTTGTACATCGTCTTCTTGGAATAGCGCTTGGTGAAGAAGGGGGTGATGAACATCGCGGCGATCATCGAAGCAATCAGGATACCGCCCAACAGAGAGAAGTAAGCCGCATCGCCCATGTTGTATTTGGCGAAGTACGTGCCGGCGATCCCGATGACCATGCGGAACGCACCAAGCATTCTGGATGCCTGTAAAGCCAATAACGGTTTGTTTTTAAGCAACAGGCTCAGGTTTTTAAAGAACGATTCGTCTTCGACCTTGGGTTCCACGACGCGCTCTTTCGTACCGAGCGACGCGAGATAGAACAGCATCCCGCCGATCGTAATCAGGATCACGGTGGTCCAGAAATAACCGCTCCGTTCACTCGGGAAGAGTTTGAACATCAACGGCGGCAGGATGATGGAGATCGCCATCCCGAGATTGCACAGGATACGTGCGAAGGTGATCAGACTCAGGCGCTCTTTCGGATTGCGGGTCATCGTCGCCGACAAACCCCAGAACGGGATATCCGAAACCGTGAAGATCATATCCCACAGGATGAACGTGACATAGGCGTAAACGAGTTTGGCGCCGTAATCGAAACTCGGGGCGTAGAACAGCAGGATCGTGATGAGTATCATCGGGATCGGGATCCAGAACAGCCATGGACGCATCTTGCCCTTTTTCAGATGGGCGCGGTCGACGATCGATCCCATGATCGGATCATTCACCGCATCCCAGATTTTCGCCACCAGCATCAAGATACCGACGGCTACCGGCAGCAAGCCCAAGATATCCGTATAGAAAATCATCAGATACGTCGCTACGAAATTATAAATGATATTCTGACCCAGACCCGCGAAACCGAAAGCAAGCTTTTCGCGTAACGGCAATTTCTCTTCATGGTCCATAGAAAAACCTCCCAATTGATTCAAGTATACCGAACAAAGGAACGCTTTGGAAGAAGGTTGTGATAAAATGTGAAAAAGAGGTAATATCATGACCCAAAACCATCTTCATCTGCTGATCAAAACAGTCGGTGTGAAAAGCGCCGAACTGATGGAATGCATTCAATGGAGCGACACCGATTGCGACCGTTCCAACGCCCGCATCCTGGCGCTCGAACTCGCGAAACTGACAAACGAGATCATCCGAGAATTGGATCAGGAGTGATCCCTTACGTTGCATATAGTTAGGGCATAAGGAGGATTGATTATGGCATCATCGGCATTATTGCTTTGGGTAGCCGTGGCGGCGGGTATCGCCGCGATCTGGAAATTATTGACTTCGGGACGCGGGCGGGTCAGTATCCCCGGCATCAATATCAGCTGGGGACAATGAGGACGAAACGTCCTCTTCTTTTATGCTGGAACTGAAAGAATTGGCGGTCTCGGAACGACCGCGTGAGAAATGCATCCGTTTCGGCATACGCAGTCTTTCGCATACGGAACTATTGGCTTTGATCTTGCGCTCCGGCACCAAAAGCCATTCGGTCTTTTCCATCGCGGACGAACTGCTGCGCAAAGCCAAAGGGATTCGGCGTTTATCCCAGTTGACTCTACAGGACTTGTGCGAAGTGCACGGCATCGATAAAGCCAAGGCCTGCGAGATGATGGCGGTCTGCGAATTGGCGCGGCGCATGGCGCTGGAAGAAGTCTATGAACAGGATGTGGTCGATCAGCCCGGACGATTGGTCGACTGGCTCAGAAGGGAATTGGGGGATGCGCAGCAGGAACATTTTTTGGTCGTATTCCTGGATACGAAGAACCATATCCTCGGCCATAAGGTCTGCTTCATCGGCAGCCTCGACCGGTCGGTGGTCCATCCGCGCGAGATCTTCAAGGAAGCCGTCGCGTACAGCGCCGCCCGCATCATCGCCGTCCACAATCATCCCAGCGGGGACGTCACACCCAGCGAGAACGACATCCAGGTCACCAAATCCTTGGAAGAAGCGGGCATCATGATGGGCATCCCGCTGCTGGACCATCTGATCGTCAGCCATCGCACCTTCTACAGTCTGCGCCAGAAGATCGGCACGCATCCCTGATCTGCTGATCGATGAGCCAATCGATCGGCGCATCCGTGCCTTTGCGACGCGAGAAAGGTTGAATCGCGGACCCATACACCGTATAATAGGCACAGGTGATGAAATGAAGAAACTGAATCTGATCCAACGTATCCTCGTCATTGCGATCGCTGTCATGTTGTCGCTGACGGTATTCTTGAATATATTGAAGTTCCAGTCTCCCTTGGATCATTTAAACGCGGGTGGATACGATGTATTCACCCTCCTTCGCTATACCTTGATCGAACGTCCCGTCGCCTCGATCGGCAGCTTCACCAAGGATTTCGCCACCTTATGGCAGACGAAACAGGAAAACGAGGACCTGCGCACGCAGATCGAACTGCTTGCGGTGTACCAAGCCAAACTGCAGGAAGCCTATCGGCAGATCGAAGAACTGAAAACGCTGACCGGCATCAAACTGGCCGCCAACGGATATACCTTGGTCAACGCGACCGTCATCTACCGTCCCTATGAAGCCTTCAACAATTCAATCTCGATCAATGTCGGCACCAAGCAGGGGATCCTGGTCGACCAGGCCGTCATCAGCAGTAAAGGTCTGTTGGGCAAAGTCGAAAAAGTGTTCGACGACAGCTGCGTCGTCCGCTTGCTGACGACCGAGAACGCAAACAATAAAGTGACCGTGAAGATCCAGCTCAACGCCGCTGCCGTCGCGGAAGCGATTATGGAACGCTATGATGTCGATAAAGAGGCTTTCGAAGTTCGTCTGATGACGACCGGCTTCGCGATCACCCCCGGGATGACGGTCATCACATCCGGCCTCGGCGGTGTTTTTCCGGCCGGTATTTTAGTCGGTTATGTCAAGGAAGTCGTCGAACTGGATAACGCGGTCGGCATGACGATCTATGTCGTACCCGCCGCCGATTTCAAAGCTTTCGATTATGTCGCCGTGGTGAAACGGAAATGAACCCGCGCATCCAAATCGCGTTCTTCGCTTTCTGTTTTCTGATCGATATCCTGCTGGGGATTTTCTTTCCGGTCGACTACGCGCTGCATTCGCTGATCTTCGTCCCGCAGATGACCTTGGCGGCGGTGATTTTGTCCGCCCGCGAT
This sequence comes from Erysipelotrichaceae bacterium, assembly GCA_049684955.1. Taxonomy (GTDB): domain Bacteria; phylum Bacillota_I; class Bacilli_A; order Erysipelotrichales; family Erysipelotrichaceae; genus GWE2-51-13. The sequence goes on along the minus strand of JBAVGP010000260.1, from coordinate 1,418 downwards.
GTGAAACTGACGGAAGGTCTCCTGATGGCGCTGATCGTCGGATTGATCCTCGATATCACGCATTTCGATTTCGGTTTCGTCAACGCGATCTCATTCACCGCGACCGTCCTGGCCGTGGCGATCTGGTCCCAGCACATGTCCGAATCGTTCTATGAATTGATCATTTTGACGCTCATCGGTCTGTTCATCCGGGAGATCATCGTGTTTCTGATGTTCCAGATGTCGGGCGACACCCATATGAGCGTCGTGACTTGGCTAGCCAGGCGCGAATTCCTGACCATGCTCGGGAATATCCCGGTGATCATCGTATGTATCTATCTCAACGGAATCAAGGAAGATATCCTGGGACGTCAGGAGCGCATGAAGCGCGCCCGCGAAAAAGTCCGCTGGATGAATGTCAATCCGTGATAAGGAATCGAAAGGCAAGGTACCATGAAAAACAAACTTAAACTTCTGCTGGCGGTCCTGTTGTTGACAGGTACGCTCAGCGGATGCAAAACAGGCAAGCCGATCATCGGCGTCACGGTCTATCCGGTCCAGTATCTGGTCCAGCGACTGGCGGAGGACAAGGTCGACGTGGTGATGTTCAGCCAAGGGACGACCATCCAGCGCGCCACGATCATCAACGATTATGCCGCCCAACTGAAACGCATCAATGTCCTATTTCGCATCAACCAACTGGAATCCTATTACGAGGTCTATCGCAAGGAAATCGACGCCTCCCAAGTCAAAGTCGTCGACTTAAGCATCACCGCGGGGCTGTACAGTTTCCACCGCTACACGATCGCCAATGTCGCCGGCAGCGAAGTGACGGTCGAATCCGATTACTATAAGGGCGATGTGTTCACGAAGATCGATACTTACGATAAGGATCCGATGCTTTGGATGGATCCGATCGCGATGACTTCGATGGCCAAGACGATCCTGCAATGGCTTCTGAAGAACTATCCCGAAGAAGCGAAACTCTTCAACGCCAATTATAAGATACTGGAAGCAGAACTGGCCCGATTGGATGCGGAATATCAATCCCTGCGCTTGCAGAAGAAATTCATCGCGTTCGCATCGTTGACGCCTTCGTATGGAAACTGGCAGAAAACCTACGGATTCGAAGTCTATCCGGTCTTTCTGTCACGCTACGGGGTCTATCCGAGCGATGCCCAGATTCAATTGATCAAACAGCGGATCATAGCGGACGGCGTCGAATACATCGCGCTGGAAGACAATCTGCCCGAAGATATGAAATCACTCTACGCCTCATTGAAGTCCGATCTGGACCTAAAAGGCGTCATCCTGCATAACATCGCCTTCCTCAGCGAAGCCGATATCGCGGGAAACAAGAATTACTTCACGCTCATGTACGAGAATCTGGATCAGCTCGAAGCCATCGCAAACTAGGACCCCACGGGTCCTTTTCAGAC
>JBAVGP010000259.1:0-8545 GCA_049684955.1 Erysipelotrichaceae bacterium | reverse complement strand
TTTTCAGGCAAGCCATAATTGCGTAGTCCGAACGCGACATCGTCGTAGATCGTCGGCATGAACAATTGGTTGTCGGGATTCTGGAATACGACGCCGACACGCCTTCGGATCTCGCCCAAGGTATGTTTGTCGAGTTTGATCTCGTCGACGATGATTTCACCGACCGAAGGGATGACACCGACCAAGGAAAGCAACAGGGATGTCTTGCCGGCCCCGTTGGCACCGATCAATGCGACGGTCTCTTCGTTCTGGATCAGCAGGTCGATATGGTCGACCGCGATCGTCTTATCCGGATAGACAACCGATAGTTGGTTGATTTTCATCATGTGAGTGCTCCTGTCAGCCAGTGTTGGACATACTGCGATACATCGATAAAGCGCAAGATCAACGGTAAACCGCAGGCGATCAGCAGGAAGATATAGTCTGCAGTCCGTAACCGCACCTTCTTCATATTCCGTGCGAACAATCCGTAACCGCGCAGTTTCATCGCGTTATAGACTTGTTCGGCCCGGTCGAAGCTTCGTATCAGCAATTGTCCGACGAAACTTCCCATATGCTTCATATCGATGCCTTTATCGGAATTCCTGCGTAATTGGTAGGCTGTGATCATGATCGATGTCTCTTCGATCAGCGAACCGATATAACGATAGGTCATTTCGAAAAGCACGATGAACATTTCAGGGATTCTCATCCGCCGCAATTGTCCGGTCAGGGATGTGAACGGCGTGGTGGCGACCAGGATCAAGACCGCGGCGACGCAAAGCAGGGCGCGGAAGACCAGGGTGAAGAACGAGACGACACCGTAACTGATTCCGATCCCGGCGACATTGAACAGTATCGCTCGGTCCAGGAAGATATTCGATAGTCCGGCGAACATGGTGAAGGGCAGCGCCAGCAACAAGCGGCTCAGGATCAGGGAGTACGGGATTTCCGCCAGCGCCATTAGAATCACCGGATAGAAGATGAAGGGGACCAAGCGGACAAAGGCATAACGGTCGAACGAAACGACACAGACGATATAGAGAAAAGCGACGAGTATCTTGACCAGCGGATGCAGGGCATGGATGCTTGTATCCTTGGAGGAAAACTGTTCCAAGGAGTAGATTTCGTTCACTTTACTGCTGAAGTTTTTCATGGTTCACCCTTTGTCAGACTGAAAATCATATTTAATTTGATTGTTAATTTCAGACTTATGTCGATTTGAGTTTCTTCTTTTTCTTGGCTTTCGTGATGGCTAATCCGATCGATCCCGCCACCAGGAAAGTCAATCCGCTGCCGACAAGTCCGGCGACGGTCGTGTTGTTGATGGAACCGGACGTGTTGCTGCCATGATTGTATTTCGGCATGAACGCGGTGATTTTCTGGATCGATGAAGATAAGGTGTGGACGAAATCCTTTGCCTGTATCTCGCTAACGCCGGTCACTTTGGTGATCGACCATTCCAAACCATCAGGATTCGTCGATGCGAAGATCGAGACGACCCCGCCCAGCAACAAGGTTCCGATCAATAAGATCGTCAACACTTTTTTCAGTGAGGCACTCCGTTTGATGATCGTGTCCTGGCTCGAACTCTCCAGGATTTCCGGCCGCATCGAGAATACGAACACCAAGATGCCGGCGGTCACCAAGCCTTCGACCAATCCGATCGCCAAATGGATCGGCTGCATCATCATGGCAAAGGTAATCATCGGCAACATCGATATTTGCGATAGAACGGTCTCGACGACGACGCCCAAAGCGCCTAACTGCAGTGCGACGATGACCGCGATGATCGAGGCGATCGTGAGACTCTTTTTATTGATTCCCTTTTTGATCAGGGGTTTGAAAATCAGCGGATAGACGATCAGACACGGAATGACACCGAGGTTAAAGATATTCGCGCCCAGCGCCAATAAGCCGCCGTCCGCGAAAAACAGACTTTGGATGCTGAGCACCGCCGCGATCGTCATCAAGGCGGGATATCCGCCCAGCATCGCAGCTAAAAGGATGCCGCCGCCGATATGGCCGCTGGATCCGGTCGCCGGTATGGTGAAATTGATCATCTGCGCCGCGAACACGAAAGAACCCGCCACAGCCATGATCGGGATTTTCTTCTCCAGCACTTCGCTGTTTATTTTGCTTGTCGAGCGAGCCAGGGCGCCGGTACTTACAGCGTACATCGCGACCCCCACGACTGGGGATAATAGGGCATCTGCCATGTGCATGGGGTTGTCCTCCGTAGTGATTCTTGTGATGAAACCGCAAAATAAAATTGCCGCAGAGTATTTCCTGTCGCTTGGTGACAGGAATTGCCTTCGTGGCAATCTTGTTTCAAATTTCCGTTTTTATGAAGAGATATTCTTGATTATGACTGGTGTGACTTTTGTCGTTCGGCAGGCTTATACCCGACCTTCATCATTATAGCATGGCTTAGGTCCGTGTCAATTGCCTGACGGTAAACGCTTACATTTTTCATCGTTTTTCACAACTTATTTAATTGTCAGTAAAGTTCTGATTTGATCCATCGTCAATTCGATCAATTTCGAAAACGCGAAATCCGGGATGCCGACGATGATGTTCCCACACTTGTTGACGGGGATGAGGATGCGTTGGGCGCTGCTTTGACCGACCGCTTCAGCCATCTTCGGGGTGATTTCGCCAAACAACGAATCGGTGATGACGATACCGATCGGACCGATGATGATATCCGCGGTACGGCAATTGACGACCACGGCGTTTTCTCCTGTCGCCCCGATGTCCGCTCCGCCCTTCAGCATATTCGCCGTCGCGATGGTGTTCGTTCCGATGGCGGTGATATGGGCATCCGCGAAATCCGCTTTGATCGACTCGATCAGCTGACGTCCCAGTTTACCGCCTTGGCCGTCGATGATGATGATGCTGGTATGTTCGTTATGTTTCATGGAATCCTCTTTCAACGGCTGATCCGTCGTTGTTCGGTAGTATTAATTTACCGTATTTCGTCACTTTTTACAAGCCATGCCGAACCTTGTGTTTCTATTCGATTTCCCATGTGGAAACATATTCCCAATTTGCGTTGGTTTCGATGCTTCCATAAGTCTTCCAATTGCCTTTTAAGCCGAGTTCAAGCGCGCTCAGTTCAAAATGACACATCGCGATCCCTACGTCGTTCTTCTGCAGATCGAAAGTTAAGCTGCCATAACCCGGCGTACGGGCCAGGTAGAAATCGAAGCGGTTGTGCGCCATGATGACTCGCCACGGCTGCTTGTTGGAGGCGGACGGGGCAAGCCTCGTCATTTCCAGCGTCAAGGCATAATTACCGGCATCGGACTCGCTTAAAGCAATCGAACTGTCCTTATTGAAGAAGATTTCCGACCAAGGTTTGCGTTGATCGGATCCCGCCAACGAGCGCATCGCGGATTCCAAGAGTTTACGCTTCCCTTTTCCATATCCCACCGGAGAAACGATCGGGATGATTTCATTGTCGCCCAATTCGACGCTGCGCTCAAAACTTCCTTTATTGAAAGTACCGCCCAGCCAACAGGTCGACAATCCGAGATCGGTTGCGCAAAGGATGATCTTTTCGAATTGGTATCCGAATTCGGCGGTGTCTTTTTCGTCTTTATCGATGATTCCGACGATAAACATATCGGCTCCCGAAATGACGCCGTAGGTTCCTAATTTCACCGCGGTACCCTTCTTCGTATCCGCGTTGTCCGCGATGACATATCTGGCTTTTATTTTCGATTGCTTGTTGATTTCCGAGATGAATTTCTTCAGTGTCTGAAGGGAATTGGTATCGATTTTCTTATCTTCATAGGTCCGGACGGATTTTCTTGTCTTGATGAGTTCGATGACGGATGTTTGATAGTTCATTTGATTCCTCTTTGGTCGGTTGGCTTTCGATAATGAAAACCTCCTGAAGCAATTATACACTAGGTTGCTTCAAGAGGTTTCGTTCATGCTAATAATACGGGATAATTCGGATAAATAGGTTTGTCGGAATATCGATTAAATAATCTTAGTTAGTAGCAGCTAAGGCTGCGATGGCATCGACGAGTCCCGCGCCGGTCGCATCCGAACCCCATGACATGAGGGATGTCGTCTTGTCGGAGTTGGTGATTGTGCGCGAGCCTGCCGGTAAAGGCAGAGCGGACGATTCAAGGATCGTTTCCGCTTCCGCTGCCGTCAATGTTTTGTCTTTTTGGGCCATCAGCGCGACGATGCCGGCGATATGCGGGCTCGCCATCGATGTGCCGCCCAGGAAGAAGTAACTGATTTGTCCGCTGTTTTTCTGATAAGGACCGACGATCCAAGAACCCGGCGCGGCGATGTCCAAATCTTGTCCGGTTTTCGCACGGCTTGAGAAATCGGTGATATAAAAGTCATTGATATTGTTGGGGTCGGCGACATCCAGCGTTCTCCAGAAATTGGCTGCTGTCCATTCGCCTGTCCACCCGGATGCGGCGACCGAGATGACCGGAGCATAGGCTCCCGGATATCCCATCCCTGCTTCGCCTTCGTTACCGGCTGAAGCGACGATGATGACACCGGCTTTGATCGCGTAATCGATGGCTGCTTGTTCCATCGGTTCAAGCGCCGAACCGCCCAAACTCATATTAATGACGACCGGGTGATCGCTTAAAGGACCCTTTTTAAGATCTGCGACATAGATGATGCCTTGCGCGATGACCGATGACCATCCGGAACCGTTCTGATTCAGGACTTTGACCGGAATGATGGTTGCCATCGGCGCGACGCCGTTGATTTTAGTGCCCGACATGCTATAACCGAGAATCGTGCTGGTGACATGGGTTCCATGTGAATTCTGGTCATGTTCCCATTTGTTGGTCGGAGTCGAAACGTTGCCCGTCTCGCCGCCGCCTCCGCCGAAGGCTATCGCATATTCGGTGGCGATGCGTTCCTGCGGGAAATATTGACGCCAGGCATCGACCAAACCGGTATCGAGGACGGCGACATAGACGCCTGTACCATCTTGTTCAACCGAACGGACGTTTGTTCCAAAGTTTGTGACGTTGATCGCATCAAGATTCCATGTATTCATTCCGCCGCTGAAATTTTCAGCAGCTACCGTATCAATCGGTGCTCCGTTACGGACCGCATCGACACTGACCGCGGTTACATAAGGTAATGCTTTGACAGCGGCAATCTTGTCGGTTTTGATGCGCATGGTCAAGGCATGGATTTCAGCGACGACATCCAAGACCGTCCCATACTTCCCTAAATCCTTTAAAACGACAGCATCGGCATTACGGTTCAACAGAACGTTGATGCCTGTGGTTCCAGTCGTCGTGGCTGCCGAGACGGTGATACCCGAGAACAGCATGGCACAGACTGTAAGTGCGACGAACAGCATTTTTTTCATATAATTTCCCCTTTCATGAAAAACATGATTGCCTAAAAACCGGAAATGGTTATTCGAAACATACACCGCTTTTGATACGACGTTCGGATAAGCAACAGCACTGTGTCATGACGAATTATCGACATATTATTTCCGAGAAGATAGGATTGAATTTATTATACTCGAATTTCAATTCTTATGGGTAATTTTCAAGTAATTTCATGCAAGAAATGAAAACACCGGAAATTGCTAATGCAGTTCCGGTGTCTTGGTGATTCGGTGGATATCTTATCCGGCGATGATCGTGGGATACACTTTGTATGTCGTCCCTTCGACGGCTTGGGATTCCTTTTTGCAGAGCACGTCGTCGGCGGTCACGAATCCGACTTCATCGAGGTCGATCCCAAATGCGATCAAGGCTTCCGCGACGGTCCCCTTGCTAAACTCGAGACTTGCGCTTTGCTTGTTTTTGGCTAAGAACGAAGTCAATTCGATCTTGATTAGCATATCAATCCTCGGATGCCATCAATACGTCGCAGCGATGAGAGAAATCCGCAAGGATCTCGGCTGCCATCGTTTCATTGAGTTGTCCGGTCATCGAGATCGTCTCGAAATAACGTTTCGGTAGTTTCACTTCGCTGAGTTTGAATCCAAGCTTCTGTTTGATGCGTAGTTTGGTGCGATAGATGCGGCGGGCGATCTGGTCGAGTTCTTCGTTCGAATACGTTTTCCCGACGCAATCCAACGCCTTGATGATGTTTTCGCGGCTGTAGACTTTGCGTGCGAACAGACAGATGATCAGTGAATTCAGCAGACCGCGTTCCACTTCCTCAAAGAAGAGGTAATCGACGAGTTTGGTCTTGTCGAAAGGTTTCGATTGATCGTAAGAATATCCTCCGTTACAGAGATGCGAGTGACGGGAGCCGACCATCGCGCCCATCAACGAACCGTACCCTGTATGGTAACCGGCCATTTCGTTGCCGGCGATCTGCATGCCGTAGTCATACCCTCCGTAAACCATCGATGCGAATTTCACGCCTTTACCCAGATCGGTGTAGAAGCGATTTTCCGCATTGGCGATATAATGGATCGCCTTGACGAAATTCACGGAATTTCCCAGTTCAAGCGGAACCAAGGTTTGTTCAAGTTTGATGAGGCCGTTCTTGTAGGCTTCGGCAGCCCACCCCAACGCGACGCCGGTGCTGATCGCATCCAAGCCGACATGTTCGACCGCTTCGATCAGCTGCAGCACTTCATCGCTGGTTTTGGTACCAAGGAAGGAACCTAACGAAAAGATCAATTCATAATCATAACCGACCGATACCGCTTCATATTCATATCCATGGTCGAATTCCCGCCGGAATTGACCGATGTGGATGCAACCGACCGGACAGCCTGTGCAGGCTTGTTTGCGCACAAGGTTCTTCTTGGCGAAGGTATCGCCGGAAATCTCGCCGACACCTTCGAAGGATGCGGTTTCCAGATTGTTGGTCGGTAATCCTCCACCGACGCTCAGGGGTTCCACGTTGATCGAAGTCCCGGCATCATGGTATTTCGACATGATTTCGGTATGGCGAACATTATTGTAGATATCGGAATAGACTTTGAAATATTTCGGGAAGTCAGCGATCGGCATCGAACGGTCGCCGGCGATCTGCATCGCTTTCAGGTTCTTGCTGCCGAAGATAGCGCCTAATCCGAGACGGCCGAAATGCCGATAGGTGTCGACACAGACGCTGGCATAGTTGCACAGATTTTCACCGGCAGGGCCGATGCGGATGATCGAACGTTTTCCGCTGAACGGTTCGCGCTGGCGGATGTAATCCCCTACACGGTCGGAGTCCATGCCCCAGAACGCGCGGGCATCCTTGATTTCCACTTGTTTCTCCAAAATCGAAATATAACACGGATCCTTCGCTTTCCCTGTGATCACGATGGCGTCATACCCGGCATGAAGCATGGTGAGTGCCATCCGTCCCCCGGCGTAGGACTCGCCCAATTCACCGGTCAGCGGAGAAATGAACATCGCAACGGTTTTCGTGATGACCGGGAAGACCGTCGAAGCCGCGCCGTTGGCGAAAATGATCGGCTGCATCGGAGACAGCGGGGATAATTCGGGATACATATATTCTTCCAAGAGTTTCGATGCGATGCCGACGCCGCCCAAATACGGCATAAGATCCTCGCGTTTCTGGATCCTGATTAGACGTGAGGTCAAATCGATCGTCAATACCCTGATGAAATTTTCATTGAACATCTTTGCTGTCCTCCATCACCAAACAACCGTGGGGGCAAAATTTGACGCATGCGCCGCAGTGTTTGCATATGATCGGTTCATGGTTGTCGCCGTCGAAGCTCACGGCGCCGACGATACAGGCGCTCTCGCACTTCCGGCAGCCGATGCATAGATCACGGTGGAAAATGACTCCGCCGCCGGGACGTTTTTCCAAGGCGCCGGACGGACATACCTGCATGCAGGCTCTTTCCCCCGTGCAAGCATGACAAATCGTGGCGCTGAAACCGTTGGATAATCCACCCATGCTTTTGATCCGGATCGCGCTGCGTGATAACGAATGGTTTTTGTGGTTCACGGCGGCACAGACCATCATACAAGTAAAACAACCGATACACTTATTCATGCCTGGTGCTTTGAGTACTTTGGGCATCGGGAACCCTCCTGGACCTGTTGGTCGATGCAAATTGTCAATCTTGTTAAGATATTAACATTGTTTCTCTTTTTGCATACCGTCAGAATTCGACTATTTTCGTGAATTTTCAAGCTAATCTCACAGTGCATTATCAGGCTTAGAATATCCGTCTCCACTATTTCCGTCACACTGCATCCCTGCTTCTATTTTCACCGAAAAGCCTTCTGATATAAAGGGTTTTCGCTTCAATTATTTCACCAATGAATGATCTCAAATCAGGGACATTAGTCTTTTTTCGTTTTGTTTTGAATTTCTTCGAGTTTCAACAGGATTTCCGTCTGGGTCTTCAATTCTTTCATTTGTTCGTCCTGCAAAGTCGCGAGATAAGTCAGGGTGCGGTGGTCGGTATCCGCTTTCGCTTCATTCTGCGACTGGATGACATTCTGTCCGACCATGATGATCGGCAACAGTACCAGCTGAAGGACGGTCTGCGCGATATACGTGATCCAGATCATGATGCTGTTCGCCTTGATGACCGGCGGAAGCATGAACATATCCAGGATCAGAAATGCAT
>JBAVGP010000258.1:0-1798 GCA_049684955.1 Erysipelotrichaceae bacterium | reverse complement strand
GTTGTCGTACGTGCCGGTGTAGCCGTCGGAGTCCGCGGTGGTGCTCGCCGGGGTGATCGCGATGGTGGCCGTGTCTTCCGCCGGATCATACCCCGGGCGGGTGACGACGACCTTCACCGTCAGCGGGCCGTCGGAGACGTTGGTCACCGTCGGCGGGGTCGTTCCGGCGCTCGTCCAGCCGCCGGAGCCGTCGGGCACGAAGTACTCGACGGTGTCGCCGGAATTGGTTCCGGTGAGCGTCGGGCCATGCGGGTTGCCGTCATACGTCCAGCTGCCGCCCGTGAGATCGACGGTGAATCCGCCGTTGACGACCTCGAGCGTGCCGGGCAGGACGGTCAGCGCGTAGTTCGCTGCCTTGAACGCGCCGCTGTTGGTCAGCGCGAGGGTTCCGTCTACGATCGCACCGGTGTAGGTTCCGGGTGTGTACGGCTGGCTCGCCGGGAGTTTCGCCGCGTCGTAGCCGAGCGCGCCCATGTAGGCAGGCGTTTCGCCGGAGACGCTGCCGCTGACCATCGTGTAGGTCAGGTCGGCATTCGCCGGGCGGTTCGCCGGATAGGCGATCTGCTGATCGTCCGCCTGCACCGTCAGGGTGCGCGGAGTAACGCTCAACGTGCCGGAGACCGGCGTGATCGTGTAGTCGTTGGGATCAGTCGCGGCGTTGAGCGTTCCGGCCACAACGAGGTTGTTGATCGAACCGACGTTGACGATCGTGCCGCTTGTCGTCGGCGCAACTGCGAAGCCCTCGCTGCCGAGGAAGCTGTCGCCGGTCTGCGTCACGGTCGCGTCGGTGAGCGCGCTGCCGTTGTAGTCGCGGCTCTGCGTGCCCGCCGTCAGCGTGATCGCCCGCGGCGTGATGTTTACCTTCGCGTTGCCAAACGCGGGCGCGTAGTTCGCGTTCGTCGCCACGAAGTAGACCGTCCTGCTGTCGTCAACGTGCGTCGCGGTCGGGCTGGTGGTCAGCGTGTAGTCAGCCGGGTTCGTGCTGTAGGTCTCGCTGTAGCGAATCGTCGTGCCGGTCGGAACGTTCGCCGAAGCAGACACGCCGTAAGCAGTGCCGTCGTACTTCCGGGTCACGTCAGTTGCACCCACAGTGAGCGCATCCGACGGCGTGACCGTCAGCTTGCCCTTGGTGACATCGATCGTGTAGTTCGCGGCACTCGTTGCCGGGGTCAGCGTGTAGGCAAACGTGTTGTCCGTCGTGCCGACGTTGGTGATCGTGCCGTTGGCGGTTGCGGTCGCGAAGCCCTGACCTGCGACGAAGCCGTCGTTGCCGGTGGAATCGTAGTTCCATGCGGGGTTGGCCAGCGCCGTACCGTCGTACATCTTCGATGCATCTTCGGTCGTCAGCGCCACAACTCTCTTATTAATGACAACCTGCTCGCTGCCGAACACCGGGTTGTAGTTCGGGTTCGTGACCACGAAGTAGACCGTCGTGCCGGTGGTGGCATCCGTCGCCGTCGGGCTGCTCGTGAGGGTGTAGTCCGCCGGGTTCGTGCTGTTGGTCAGGCTGTACTTCACCGTCGAGCCGGAGACCGTCGGATCAACCGTGATTCCGTGCGGCAGGTTGTCGTAGGTGCCGACGTAGCCGTCGGAGTTCGCGGTGGTGCTCGCCGGGGTGATCGCGATGGTGGTCGTGTCTTCCGCCGGATCATATCCCGGGCGGGTGACGACGACTTTCACCGTCAGCGGGCCGTCGGAGACATTGGTCACCGTCGGCGGCGTTGTGCCGGTGCTCGTCCAACCACCCGTGCCGTCGGGCACGAAGTACTCGACGGTGTCGCCGGAATTGGTTCCGGTG
>JBAVGP010000257.1:0-2445 GCA_049684955.1 Erysipelotrichaceae bacterium | reverse complement strand
TGAAAATCATGCTTATGTTATTTTTATATCAAATCTATTACTCGAATTCTATCATTTCTTGTTAGGAGTTGCAACAAGCGTGTGGGTGTGGAACGAAGACACGTGTGGGATGTGGAACGAAGACATAATCTGCATCAATCTAGTAGAACGTTCTTGGCACACATAGGGTTGATCAAACCATACCGTGAATTTATCAAGCAAATCAAACTCAATGAAATGGACATCTGCTTGCTGACATTGGAGCATCTACCGCAAATCCGATTTTCATGTATGTTACTATCTATTCAAAAGCAGATGCTTCGGACCAGCTGATAAGTTGGATTTAAAGTAACCTTGAGAAATAGAAGCCAAGGAAGTTCAACAGTAAGCACCGAGATGGAGGAAATAACATGGATGTTTTCGAAGAGTATTTGACGAGTATTGCTAATCCGCAGCAACGGATCCGAATGGAAGAGATTTTCAATTGGATCATTGAGAAGTTTCCTAATCTTTCAAAGAAAATCGCATGGAATCAGCCGATGTTCACCGATCACGGAACATTCATCATCGGTTTCAGTGTCGCCAAGCATCATATGGCGGTCGCACCGGAAAGGGCAGGGATCATCCGCTTCTCTGATGAAATCGTCAAATCAGGTTATACCCATACGAATGAACTGATACGTTTCCCATGGGATCAACCGGTTGACTTCAGTTTACTTGAGAAAATGATTGCCTATAATATCCAGGATAAGGCAAACTGTTCAACATTTTGGCGAAAATAAGTTAGATTGTACACAAGAAGGCGAACCCTATGATTCCAAGCTATAAATCCAGGATTATGATGAGATAGAAAAAAGCGTGCTTTTGCTTATGCGAGTACGCTTTTTCATGACTTTTTCTTTGCTGATCGATGACTATGAATCATAAATCCATCAAATCAAATGTGGTATTATCCAATTCAGATTTACTGAAATTCTGATTGGTCAGCTAGTCATCCAGTCCTTTGCCGCCGAGAATTTGTTCCAGATATTTTTCGATCCGTTGCTCGCGCGTTTTGGATTGTTTAGCTGCTGAAAAATAGAGGATGTAAGCTCTTTGACGACCCGGTGTCAACGCTTCAAAAGCGGTTTTCAAAGCAGAGTTTGCATAGAGTTTGGTTAAGAACTCTTCCGGGATCTCATATTCAGTGCTCTTTTTGAAATTCACTTCCAAACCGCTTTTTTCGACTTCGATCGCTGCATGAATATATTCTTTTATAAACGCTTCATGATTGACGATGTCGTCGATGTTTTTGAACCGGATCTGTCGTCCTGCCTGGACGTTTTCCGTTTGTTGGATAAGCATATTATGGGTATCATGCAACAACGATCCCTTGATGAACAAGAGAGCGCAGTAATCTTTAAAACCATGCATCAAGACGACATTGCTGTTTTGATAAGTGTAACAGGGAACGCCCCATTTCAATTCCTCACTCAATTCAAAACCAAGGACGATCGCCCTCAGTTTTACATATTCCGCCTGCCATTTTTTCTCTCTGCTGATGAATCCGTCGACTTTTGGGTTCAGTTCGATATTTGCCATTTTTTTATCCTTTTGTTCTTTCGTTAGAGTAATTTCTATACAGTCAACTTATTTATTCATGATAACCAGATTGAATATCCTCTCTCCGAAGAGTTATCCAATCGTGTTGATAATGTCATTTTAGTCCAATTGACAGGCTTGTCAAACACTCTGACTATAACTGTTCCGATCTCCATCAAGCAAAAAAGCGGAATGGATCCACTTTGGTTCATGTAGCAAGATTTGGGAGAATACGGCGATGACACTTTTGTTCATTTAACTTGAAGAAATTTTGAAGAACAGGAAAACCATCGATGCACCCAACATGACGAGGATTGTCGCAAAACTGGTGATCAATGGTCTCTTCTGGCAGATATTCTTCAACTTCAGAATTGCCAAACCGATCAGAAGGAGCAGACCGCAAAGCATGATGATCCATATTCCGACCCCGAGTCCGCTGCCGCCGATCGAAAACCATCCGAGTTTCTTATAGTCGAGGAAAAAGTAAGCCACAGGCATGATTCCGGTCAATTCGTAGGTGCTGAAGAAATAGACGGCATAGAGAAGAGGCATGATCAGACTTAACCAGATATGCTTCGCCTTGGATGCATAGGGGCGATCACAGAGCATGAAATCCAGCAGGGCTAGAATCGAGGTAAGATTATGCTGGAAGAAATTTGCCGGTGAAGACAGAAACCGTACGGACATCAGCGGCGTCAACAATACGGCGAATACAAGATAGGTCAGCGTTATGTCGACCGTCAGCATGAATTTGATATTGTAGAGCCAAGCGGGGATCGACCAGTCATCACGACCGCTGAGATTATACAAGAGAAAGACCAGGCAGATGGCGGCAATCCAGACGTTGCTTTGGATGGTGAAGGCTTTGAAAATCGGGGCGAATCC
>JBAVGP010000256.1:0-12447 GCA_049684955.1 Erysipelotrichaceae bacterium | reverse complement strand
CCCATGGATATTGCACTGCTTGTATTGAACCAAACGATCCTGATGTTCCTTTTGATGTCGGTCGGATTCGTTTTGCGTAAAATGGGATTACTTTCCGTCCAGGGTGTCAAGGAACTATGCAATCTGCTGATCTATGTGGTCATCCCCTCGGTCATCATCAAAGCCTACTTCATCGAGAAGACAGATCAGATCACCAATGAACTGCTGCTCTCTTTCGTGTTCGCGATCGTCGCGTTGGCGATTTCGATGTTTGTCGCCTGGATCGTGTTCGGGAAACGTTTTCCGGTGGAGAACTTCAGCACTTCGTTCGCCAGCGCTGGATTCATCGGAATTCCGCTGGTCAGCGCGGTCCTGGGCTTACAGGCGGTGTTCTATATCACCGGTATGGTGGCATGTCTCAATATCCTGCAATACACTTACGGTCAATCGTTATTGAAGGGTGATTTCAAAAGTCTGACGCTGCGGAAAATATTTCTGAACCCGATCATCATCGGGTTAGGCATCGGCTTGCTGATCTATTTCACCGGGTTCAAAACTCCGGAAATGCTGAAAAGCGTCGTCAACAGCGCATCCGCGCTGAATGCACCGATCGCGATGTTCGTCGTCGGGACCTATCTGACCCAAGTCGACTTCTCCACCCTGATTAAAAGCAAAATCACCTTCTTGACATCGTTCTTCCGCTTATTGGTCATCCCTGTCATCACCTTGCTTGTATTCAGCTTGATTCCAGGGAATGCGCTGATGAAGTTGGCGGTATTGCTTGCGGCGTCGGCTCCGGTCGGCTTCAATGTCGTCGTATTCTGTCAATTGAACAATGTCGAATGTACAGACGGTGTCAAAGATGTATGTATGAGTTCGGTCCTTTCGATACTTACCATGCCTTTGATCGTATATATCGCTTCGTATTTCATCTAGGTTTCAACATTAATAATTCCTTTTATCAACCAGATGCTACGGTTTTTTTAAATGGAATTTGGCATTTATCTGTCGAAAGTACGACTGATAACGAATCAATAATGATATACTGAATCAGGCTAAATCTACGGATTTTGAACAACCGACGGAGATGGACATGAACTACAGAAAAAACAGCAAGAATGGCGACTCGCTTTCAATCCTCGGCTTCGGTTGCATGCGCCTGCCGAAAAAAGGGAATGCGATCGACGAAGAAGAATCAGTGAAGATGATCATTTCCGCGATCGAGCGCGGCGTGAATTATTTCGATACCGCTTATATCTATCAAAACGGGAAAAGTGAAACGATACTCGGGAAAGCGTTGGCGCAGGGTTATCGCGATAAAGTGAAAATCGCCACCAAACTTCCGCCGTTTCTGGTCAAGAAAACCGCAGATCTGGACAAGATTTTCAATATCCAATGCGAACGTCTGCAGACGGATCACATCGACTATTATCTGATCCATATGCTGATGGATGTCCAGACGTGGAATCGTTTGAAGTCGCTTGAGATCACAGAATGGATCCGGGAAAAGAAGCGGACCGGCGAGATCCGTAATATCGGCTTCTCGTTCCACGGCACCCGCAGCGAGTTTATCTCGATCGTCGACGCCTATGACTGGGACTTCTGTCAGATCCAATATAATTTCATCGACGAGAATAATCAAGCCGGCAAGAGCGGTCTGCTGCATGCCGCGTCAAAAGGGATTCCGGTGATCGTGATGGAACCGTTGCGCGGCGGAAAGATCGTATTCGGACTCCCCAAGGAAATCGATGAATTGTGGAAACAAATGAAACCGTCCAGATCGGTCGTCGAATGGGCGCTGCGCTGGGTATGGAACCATCCGCAAGTCAATGTCGTATTATCCGGTATGTCGACCCAGGAACAGGTCGACGATAACATCCGCATCGCCTCCGATGCTCAAGCGGATTCATTGAGTACCCAAGAATTGTCCGTCTTCGATAAGGCACGTGAGATCATCCGTGCTAAGACGAAAGTGAACTGCACGGCTTGCGGATATTGCATGCCCTGTCCGCATGGTGTCGATATTCCCGCCTGTTTCGCAGCCTATAACGACAAATATCTGAATCACAAAGGTTTCGGAGCGAAATTGACGTATCTTCAAAATACAGGCGCCATGAGCAACCATCCGGCCTATGCTTCAAAGTGCGTCCAGTGCCGTGTGTGCGAATCACACTGCCCGCAAAGCATCGTCATCAGCGAAAGATTGAAGGAAGTCAAATCCGAAATGGAAGGTCCGTTCTTCAAACCGATAATTTACATCGGTAAGAAAGTCATGCGTTCGAAATAACGCGTTGATTCAAAATCCGAATGCGGATTGATTGCGGATATGCTAAAAAGAAATCGACCCTGCATTCATAATAAATTGATAGTTTCGTCCCGAATCCAGCGTAATAACGGAAATAACACGAATCGTGGATAGAAAGTCAGAGTAAGATAGGTAAAATTAAAGCAGAGCATCACATCTTCATCAAATGCATAAGGAGGTAATGGGATGAGCAGTGAACAAGTACTACTAAGCGGCATTCTTTATGCCATATCATTGATCATCTTCGTAATGGGCATATTTTCGCTAATGAAAATGAAGACTCCCGGAGTCATGACCTTTGGCCTGTTGCTGATCGCCAGTGCCGTCTATGTCGGCGGATACGCGATGGAGTTGATGAGCTCGACGCTTGGCGAAGTGGATTTATGGAGCAAGGTACAATATATCGCACTTCCGTTCATTCCTGCCGTGTGGGTGGTCTTGTCGATCGAGTACTGTAAAGTACGCAAAAAATTCGGCAGGCTTTTCTACTTCTTCCTCTTCCTGATTCCGCTCATCACGTTCATATTTCGCTATACCAGCGATCTTCAACCGTGGTATTACCGCAACATGGAACTGGTTTCCAACGGTTCCTTCAACGTGCTCGTTTTCGATAAAGGCCCTTGGTATTACGTCCAGATCATCTATTCGATCCTCTGCGTTGTCTTTGCGACCGCCAATTACCTGATTTTCAGTAAGCGGGTCGTCGCATTGATGCGTCGTCAAGCGACCATCATGGCAGTCGCCAGCATCATGCCGGTATTGGCGCTCTTCTTGAATATCGCACAAGTCGCTCCTTACGGAATCGACGTCGGTCCGTTTGCATTATTGTTCGACTATTCTTTGTTTATGTTCGGGATGTATCGCTACAACATGCTGAGCCTGGTCCCGATCGCACGCGAAAAAGTGTTTGACTGGATTCAGGACGGTGTGTTGGTGTTGGATATGGAATTACGCGTCATCGATATGAATCTATCCGTCAAAAAAATCTTTCCGCAGTTATTGAATCAGCGGTATGGCGTGATGTTGAATGAAATCATACCTGACCATGCCGAACTCATCAAACAGATTGAAAATTGGAATCAAGATACGAATATCTCCCAGAACCTTTTACTGGAATTCAACCAGGATATACCTGACGATAAAAATTATTTCTACCAGCTCAAATTGACGAAACTTTTCGAAGGAACGGTTCAAATCGGCGTCACCATCATCATCAGCGATATAAGTTCCACGAAAACCTTGATGGATCAATTGGTCAACCTTGCACGGGTCGACTCGATGACAGGTTTGATGAACCGCCGATATTTCTTCGAACGCGTCGAATATGAAGTCGAACGGGCAAATCGAAAAAAATCGACCTTCTCGTTCATCTTCTTCGACCTTGACAACTTCAAACTGATCAACGACCAATATGGACATGCCGCAGGGGACGATATGATCGTCTATGTTTCGGAAATATGTCGTAAACAGTTGCGCAGCATCGACTTGTTCACCCGCTTCGGCGGAGACGAATTCATCATCTACCTGCCGGATTGCGATAGAAAAAACGCCGTCGAGGTTGCGGAACGGTTACGAATCTCGATCCAGAACGAACCGGTTGAATATGCAGGACAATGGGTCCAATTAAGTGCCAGTTTCGGTGTCGAAAGCCATGATGTAACGCTCCAAGGAGACTGTTCGGATGTCAACGTCATTTTCCGGGCTGCGGATGAGGCGATGTATGTTTCGAAGAGGAACGGGAAAAACAGTGTTTCGATAAATGCCGAACTCCCCGTAACCGAGTCGTTGTTTAATTGGAAGACTGAAGATCACGACCCGCAGGATGATACAATCAACGAATAGAAGGCGGAGTCGATACGATTCCGCCTTTATTTCGTCTGGATGATCTGATATTCGTGCGTCAGTAAGTCGATATGGAGGACCCTGTCACGCAGCAGTTCGCCTTTGCCCAACATCCATTTGACCGCTTCCGCAACTTGCAGGGAAGCGACCAAGGCGGGTGTGAAGGCTGGATTGCCTAACAATGTTTCGATGCCGCGCTGCGCTTCGCCCGGGTAAAGGAAATCAAACAACCGATCTTTGGGAAAGATGAACGCCACTTGTCCGTACCAACCGCTGATCGCCCCGTGGACGATCGGAAGTTCCATGACTTCACTGACATCCTGGATCAGTCTGCGCGTCGGGATATTGTCGACCGCATCCATCACCAAGCAGGCGCCGTCCAGCAGCGCCGATGCATTCTGAGGGGTCAGACGTTGCGCGACGCATTTTGTCTCGACCAGCGGATTGATCAGTTTGATCCTCTCGCATGCGACTTCGGCTTTCGATCTGCCCAGTGTCGCTTCGCTCGCCAACAGCTGACGATTCAGATTGGTCTCATCGAAGACATCCCCGTCGATCAGAATCAGTTTCCCGACGCCGATGCGTGCCAGCTCTTCCGCGATGTAACCGCCAAGACCGCCCAAACCGATGATTGCGATGCTGAAAGTGTGAAGTAAGTCCTGATCCGAAGCTGAAATGCTGCTCTTGTTTCGATCGTATCTGTCTGCCATGACGCCACCATCCTTTGTTTAAAACTACCACACAATGCCCCTGTTATCAAGCCGTCGATCGTGGCTTGCGGAGTCTGTGCGAAATGATATAATACAATCAAGTATGAATCAGCCTGTCAAAGGAAGCACGATGCTTCGAAAGGGAGACGACGATGAGTGAACCTGTAACCGCCATGAAACCCAAACGCAAATCGCATAGAATCCTATGGACGATCCTGCTTATTCCCGTCGCCGCGGTCGCATTGGTATTCACGATGTTGACGATCCCGAAAGCGGTGAACGTGAAATTCAACGACGCCGACCTGCAGACCTATATCGCCAAAGGCGGTATCGTGCTCAATGACAAAAGCGCCAGTTTTGAAGACATCTTCGTCGGGAAATTCCAATCGATCGGTGCGAAGAAAGTCGATGTGACGATCACCAGCGCCGAAGTGACCGCAATCCTCAACAAGACCCTCAAAGCCGGCAGCGTCGTGAAGAACATCCGTATCCGGTTCACCGGCGATAATACCGTTGAAGCGTCGGCGACCATCACCAACGACTTCTCCCAGATCTTCGCGTTGGTCCCCGATGCGAAGAAATATGAGGGCTACATGAATACTTTCAAAGGCAAGAGCCTCTATGCCAAGTCGGTATTGACGCAAGGAACAAGCGCGCTGTTTGAATCGAAGTTCGTGGCGCTTTCCATCGGCAGTCTACCGCTTCCGGTCGACCAAGCCAACAGTTACGGTACCATGCTGGGTACAGCGGTGAATCAGGCATTGGCGAAAGTCCCCAACTTCAAAGTCGAGAGTTTTAAGATCGATGCGACAGGATTGCATTTCAAAGGGACCATTCCGCAAGAAGTCCGCTCGCTCGCCGGGAATTGATCATCGATTTCAGCGCGATCCGATCCGTCTTCTTCATTTCGTTCTTGGGAATTTCTTTCAGTAAATAGAATCTTTTCGGTAAATACCACCGGTCCAGCGTTTCAAACGGACCGGTGATTTCTTTTTTCAAGTCATCCAACTCGATTTCATGTCGGGTCGCGATGACCAGACATAAGCGTCCCTCCTCATCCTGCAGCGCGACCGCTTCGCTGAGAAACGGAAGCGTCATCACCGCATGTTCGATTTCATTGGGATCGACGAAATATCCGTTGATCTTCAATAAATGGTCTTTACGGTAAAGGACATGCAGACAGCCTTCCTCATCCAGATAACCGATATCGGCGCTGCGATAATATTTCTTTCCATCAAGGAAGACAAACGGATCGGCGATGCCTTGCATATCATAGCCATCCATCAAGACCGGACCCGCGATCAGGATCTCCCCATGCTGAAGCGGGGAAAGGACAGTGTCGTTCTCATCCACGATACGGATGTCATTCCCGCTGAAAGGTGTACCGACGCCGGCTTGTTTATCCCTGGTCACACAGGCGGCTGTCAGGGTTTCCGTACAGCCATAACCGACCTGGACGAACGCCTTGCTTCCGCCTTCCTTTAAAAGCTGATCAAACGCTTCGATCAGGGATTGCGGGACATGTTCGCCGCCGCAGAAAACCTGCCGGACAAAGGATAAATCGGCATTGCGCATTCTGGGATCCTTTAGAAACAGGCGAAGCAACTGAGGGACGGCAGCGATATAGGTCGGCTTTTCCTTCAGGAATTCAGGGACGATGGTATCACGTGCCAGCCGCGGAATCAGGATGCATCTGCCCCCCAACGCAAGGACGGTATGCAGGGATACACCCAAGCCGAAGCCATGGAAGAAAGGAAGGATCGCGAACATCGAATCCTTCGTGGGGATCGGCTGGATGATTTCAGTGAGTTGGTCGCATAACGCATCCAACGTCGCGAAATCCAGCCGTATGCCTTTATTCATCCCGCTGGTACCGCTGCTGAACAGGATGAAATCAAGCGGATCCGATGCATTCTCGATAGGATTGTCATGCTTAAGTTGTATCGGATACCGGATCACATCACTGATAGGAAAGAAGTTCATAGCGAATCTCGCGAGAGATCGAAACCGCATCGGTAAGACATCGCCGCCGCTGACCAGTACCACACGATGACCGCGCATCCAACGACGATAACGGGGGAAAAGGACATCCGTCATCACCGCCAGGTCGATCCGCGAGGCATCGCACAAAGCTCTCATCTTATTGCCGTTTGTCAGCGGATGAATGAGTACCGGTGTTATGCCGAGTTGTTCACAGGCATAGAAGAAGTAGGGAAAAGCGGGGATGTTGGGAAGGATCAGCGCGACGCGCATGCCTCGTTTCATCCCGTATTCCACAAGAAAACGCGCGGTATCGTCGATGCGCGCAAGCATTTCGCGGTAGCTGACATGCAGCCCATGGCAGGTCAGCGCGATGGCATCGGGATAAACGGAGGCGGTATTGCGGATGCGCTCAACGGCGATCATACGGATCCTCCAACAGTTTCCTGAACGTATCCATGGCGGCGAACAGCTGCAGTCCTTCTGAAATGCGCTCGTCGATCGTGAAATGGATCGATACTTTTCCGTCTTCACTCAAGCGACCGACCGCGATGAAGAGTGATCCGGTCCCCCATTCATAGAGATGGTGGAACACCGCATCGCCATTGACGCTGCCGAGATTCGCGATCACGGCGGATGAATGCAAAGGATCCGCATCGATCAAAGCGCGCGGTAGTATCCCGAAACGATCCAGCAATGAACCGATGAAAAGCACGAACCGGAATAGAAACATCGGTAAGATATGCAAGGTAACGATCAAGCGGTTGAATCCGTTGTCCGAAGAGTTTCGGATCCGGCTGATCTTCGCGTCCATTTTCGCTTGGATGTCACCCGGATGATCATCGGGTTTCAACTCGATCTTTACCTGGGAAATATTACCTTCCTGTGTGACATCTTTCTTCATCGCCGTAGATACAATCAGCGAAGTATGCGCATAACGCTTCCCGCCCAAGATGAAATCGTTGAGGTAGGGATGCCGGAGCACGGTTTCTTTGCATGCGTAAAGGACATACGAAAAGAAACGCAGCTTATTCTCGTCCAGATAGGTGACTAATTCCTTACTGTGGATATCCAGGGCATAGTAAACGACGGCACTGGCACGTGTCGGTGTGATCGCGGCTTCAACTTTCTGGTAAGCGTTCTGGGGTAGCGTGCGACGATCCTGAGTGCGCATAGGTACGCTCCTTTTTCTATTACGGTATCATATCAACGGCGGACCGACAAGCCTATCTAAAGAGAAACCTCCTTGCGGAGGCTTCTTGTTATTCGACAGTGACGGATTTAGCCAGATTACGCGGTTTATCCACATCGCATCCTCTGAGGACGGAAGAGTAATACGCGAACAGCTGCATCGGGATGATACTGAGGAAAGGCATCAGTTCATTGCGTACATTCGGGAGCACGAACACCATGTCCGCGACATCCTGGATATACGGCGCGTTATCACGGCATACCAACAAGACCTTGGCGCCGCGCGCTTTGACTTCTTTGATATTGGAGATCATCTTCTCATAGAGATCATCCTGCGTCGCCAAAGCGATGACCGGGAAATCCTTAGTGATCAAGGAAATGGTCCCATGCTTCAGTTCGCCGGCCGGATACGCTTCCGAATGGACATAACTGATTTCCTTCAACTTCAGGGATCCTTCCAGCGACATCGAATAATCCAGTCCGCGGCCGATGAAGATCAGGTTGCGGGCGTTCTGCAATTTGGATGCGAAGAGCTTACAGTCAGCATGATTCTCGATGACATGTTGGGTCAGATCGGGGATCAGCAGGAAATCTTTCAGTAAGTCCGCGATTTCCTCCGGTGAACGCAAGGCACGCAATTCGGATAGTTTTAGGGAGAGCAGGAAGAACACCGCCATCTGGACGAAGAACGCCTTCGTCGATGCGACTGCGATCTCAAGACCCGCCCAGGTATAGAGGACATGATCGGCTTCACGCGCGATCGATGAACCGACGACATTGACGATCGCCAACGTAGGGACATTGCCTTTCTTGGCTAAGCGCAGACCTGCCAAGGTATCCGCGGTTTCGCCGGACTGGGAGACGATGATCACCAGATCTCCGGGTAAGAAGACAGGATCACGGTAACGGAATTCGGACGCCACTTCGCAGGTGACGGGAATGCGCGACATACGTTCGATCATCGCGCCGCCGACCAAGGCCGCATGCATCGCGGTTCCGCAGGCGACCATCGTGATGCGGGTCACGCCTTGCAGGAAGTCATCCGTGATGCCTTCCCCTCGGAAATCGACTTTTCCGTCGATGATACGCGGCGAAACGGTCTGCGTGAACGATTTAGGTTGTTCAATGATTTCCTTCAGCATGAAATGCGGATATCCGCCTTTTTCCGCGGTCTGTTCATCCCAATTCGCATGCTGGATTTCTTTGGTGATGGGTTCCAGATCCAAATCAAGGATCTTGACGCCGTCTTTACTGACGACCGCGATTTCATTCTCTTCAAGCAGGATGTAATCACGGGTATACTTCAGGATGGCGGTCATATCGGAAGCGACGAAGTTCACACCATCGCCCAGACCGACGATCAGCGGACTGTCCTTGCGGATCGCATAGATCTCATCCGGGAATCCGGCGAAGATCATGCCGACCGCGAAAGAGCCGCGGATCTTCTCCAGGACTTTCTTGATGGCATCCAACGGATTTCCCTTTTGGACGAAATAATAATCAACCAATTTCGCCAAGGCTTCGGTATCCGTCTGGGTATCAAAGGTATAACCCTTGCGGATCATCCGCTCCTTGATCGGGATGTAATTTTCGATGATGCCGTTATGTACGATGGAGACACGGTGGTTTCCGTGCGGATGGGAATTGACATCCGAAGGTTCCCCATGCGTCGCCCAACGGGTATGTCCGATTCCTACGCTTGCCAACGGAAGCGGGTGTTCGATTAATTTTTTCTGTATATCGTCGATCCGACCTTTGGTTTTCACGGTCTTGATCTGACCCTCGATGAACACCGACACGCCCACCGAGTCATATCCGCGGTATTCAAGTTTACGTAATCCCGTAATCAAAACATCGGTCGCATCCTTAGATCCTACGACGCCGACAATTCCACACATAGTTATTATGTCCTTTCAAAATGCGCGGTATGATGAAGGATTTGTCAATTTGTCCTTGATCTTTCGACAACCGCTTGCCGAAGAGGCATCCGCCGAGTCTTTCGATGCTCCTCTTTCCTCGTCACTGTGTTCCAGCCGGGCGCTTTAATTACTTCAAAGTCAGTCTTCGTTTATCGCCTCCTTTTCTGGTTATTATGATACCACAGAAACGAAAACATGCATACCTGCCTCCGAATCAGTCTTGTTTCCTGCCTAAATTTGGGTATTTTTGCTCTATTAAAATAAGAAAGCGTATAGTATAATAGTAAAGCAAATCGGGACGTAGCACAGCTTGGTAGTGCACTACCTTGGGGTGGTAGGGGTCGCGCGTTCAAATCGCGTCGTTCCGACCAATTTGCGGCCGTAGCTCAGTTGGATAGAGCGAGCGCCTCCTAAGCGCTAGGTCGACGGTTCAACTCCGTCCGGTCGCGCCAGAAAACCCTCTTTTGCACCAGTGGCGGAATTGGCATACGCGCACGTTTGAGGGGCGTGTGGTTTAACCGTACGGGTTCAAGTCCCGTCTGGTGCACCATTTAATAAAAACTCCACGTTCAAACGTGGTTTTTTTATTTCTATATGACGGACAGATGGCTATCGATTGTGGATTCAGCATGCAAAGTGTATGATAAAAAAAGATAAACGAGGTGCTCGATGAGTAAAGTCAAAATCAATACAGGAAAACTGACCGACGAACAACGCATGGCCTATGGCAGTCTTTCAAGCGAGGAAGTGCTCAAACAGCTCGATAGCCGCAAAGAAGGACTGACTGCGAAAGAAGTCCAAGATCGCTTCGCCATCAACGGCGTCAATGAAATCCCGCGTGAAAAGCATGTCTATTGGTTCGTCCGCCTGATGAAAGCTTATGTGAATCCTTTTTCGGGAATCATGTTTTTCTTATCCCTCGTAACCTTATTCACTAATCTGACGCAGCCGGCGGCGCAGCGTAATTATGCGACCGTCATCATCATCTTCACCATCATCACGATCAGCGGCTTCCTCAAATTCATCCAGGAAGGGCGCAGCGAGAAAGAAACCAAAAAACTCGAGTCCTTGACCAAAAACATGGTCGATGTGATCCGAGACAATAAAGATTCGGAGATCGATTTGAAGGAATTGGTCCCCGGCGACATCGTAAAGTTGAATGCCGGATCGATTATCCCGGCCGATGCCCGCATCCTTGAA
The DNA here is from genome assembly GCA_049684955.1 of Erysipelotrichaceae bacterium. GTDB lineage: Bacteria > Bacillota_I > Bacilli_A > Erysipelotrichales > Erysipelotrichaceae > GWE2-51-13. Next base: position 1,321 of record JBAVGP010000256.1, on the reverse strand, counting down.
AACGACGACTTGTTCGTCAGTCAGGCGATGATGACCGGGGAATCCCTGCCGGCGGAAAAGACAAACAAAGTCGGCGAAGGGGATCACTCCCTCTTCGATTGGCCAAGCCTCTTGTTTATGGGAACCCATGTCGTATCCGGGTCCGCCACGGCGGTGGTCCTGAATACAGGCGCCCGTACCTACCTGGGCGCCGTCGCGCGGCATACCCAAGTCAAACGCGGGATGACATCCTTTGAGAAAGGGGTCAACTCCGTCAGTATGCTTTTGATCCGTTTCATGTTCGTCATGGTCCCGATCGTCTTCCTGCTCAACGGAGTCCTGAAAGGGAACTGGCTGGAAGCGCTCTTGTTTTCCTTGTCGGTCGCGGTCGGGCTGACACCTGAAATGCTTCCGATGATCGTGACGACCAACCTGGCGAAAGGCGCGGTCGCCCTCGCAAACAAAAAGACCATCGTACGGCGGCTTGAATCGATTCAGACCTTTGGTGAAATGGATGTCCTCTGCACCGATAAGACCGGTACCCTGACGCAGGATAATATCCAGATCACCCGCTTCATCAATGCGGAAGGCAACGAGGATCTCAATGTATTGATCTTCGCCTACCTCAACAGCACCTTCCAAACCGGGATGAAAGGCGTCATCGACCGTGCGATCATCACGAAGGCCGAAGAAGCCAATCTGACCGATAAGATCAAGCATATCGCGAAAGTGGATGAAATCCCGTTCGATTTTCAACGCCGCAGACTCTCGGTATTATTGACTGAGGACAACGAGCAACATGAACTGGTCACCAAAGGCGCGATCCAGGAGATCTTCGATGTCTGTACGAAAGTACGCATCAAAGGCGAAGACGTACCGTTCACCCAGGAACATAAGGATGAACTGCAGAAACTCGCGACCGGACTCAACGAAGGCGGGATGCGCGATCTGGCGGTCGCCTACAAAGTCGATGCCACGAAACCCGGCGAACTCACCGTCGCGGATGAATCCGACATGACCTTGATCGGCTTGCTTGGGATGTATGATCCGCCGAAAGAAACCGCGGCCGACGCTTTGAAATTACTGAAGGAGCAGGGAATCGCGATCAAAGTACTGACCGGCGACAATGCGATCGTCACAGCGAAGATCTGCGGACTGGTCGGACTCGATAGCAGTAAGATGTTGCTGGGGGGCGATCTGGATAAGATCGACGACGCGAAACTGAATGAACTGGTCGAAGAAACGACCATCTTCTGTAAGCTGACCCCGTTGCAGAAAGAACGCATCGTCCATGCGTTACGCCTCAAACATACTGTCGGTTATATGGGCGACGGTATCAACG
>JBAVGP010000255.1:0-4903 GCA_049684955.1 Erysipelotrichaceae bacterium | reverse complement strand
GACATATGTTCTCCCACTATGCTAAATTCTAATCGGAGGATAATGCCATGATCTTGGACAAGACAAATTGGTCGGCGATGTTTGCCAGCACAGCAAAATATATGAAGGAAAACAAGGTTCTCTTATCGGATATCGATTCCAAGTTCGGCGACGGCGACCACGGTGTCACCATCGCGAAAATCGCGGATATTTTCGAAGCCGCGATCGAGGAATGGAAACACAACGACTGGACATTGAAGGAATTTTTCGCGGAGATCGGCGTACGCGTCGTCAACGTCAGCGGCGGCTCGGCCGGACCTCTGTACGGGACGTTTCTGGCCGGTTTGGGTGAATGCCTGGGCGACGAAAAAACCTCCGATGCGGCGACGCTCAAGCGTATCCTGCGTTCGGGATTGGACGAGCTCCAGTTTCTGACCAACGCGAAAGTCGGCGACAAGACGATGATGGACACCTTGATCCCCGCGATCGACGCGGCGACCAACGGTCCCGACGATGTCGTCGAGATGCTGCGGCTGGCGAAAGACGCCGCGATCGCAGGTTCCAAAGCCAGCGAAGGTTTCATCAGCAAGTTCGGACGTGCGAAGAGTTATAAGGAGGCAACAATTGGGACGCCGGATGCCGGTGCCGTCAGTTGTACTTATATTTTCATAGGTTTTTATGAGGCAGTACTCTCATAACGAAAGGAGAATCACTATGAGAATGAAGAAATTTATCAATGATCCGTCGACTCTTACAAAGGAAGTATTGGAAGGTCTTGCGATCGCCAATAGCGATCTGATCGAACTGCATCCCAATAATCTGATTGTAAGCAAAGCCCTGAAAACCGCTGACCGCGTCACCATCGTCACCTTGGGCGGCGCCGGCCACGAACCTGCATTGTCCGGCTTTGTCGGCGATGGCATGGTCGACATCAGTTGCGTCGGGGATATCTTCGCGGCTCCCGGCCCGCAAGCCTGCATCGATGCCATCAAATTGGCCGATAAAGGGAAAGGCGTCCTGTTTATCGTCTTGAACCATGCCGGCGATATGCTGACAGGCAATCTGACGATGAAAGAAGCCAAGAAACAAGGATTACATGTCGTCAAAGTCGTCACCCAAGAAGATATCGCGAATGCCCCGCGTTCCAACAGCGACGATCGTCGCGGTTTGGTCGGTTGCATCCCGACGTATAAGATCGCCGGAGCCGCTGCGAAACAAGGCAAATCACTCGAAGAAGTCGCCGCGATCGCGCAACGTTTCGCCGATAATATGGCTACCTTGGCTGTCGCGGTCAGAGGGGCAACCCATCCTTCGACCGGCAGTCCGATCGCCGAACTCGGCGAAGACGATATGGAAATCGGTATGGGTCAACATGGCGAAGGCGGCGGCGGAAGACAACTTCTGAAAACCGCGAAAGAAACCGTCGCGATCATGGCCAACGGATTAGTCAAAGACTTAGGCTTGAAATCCGGCGAGAAGATCATGTTGGTCCTCAACGGCACCGGTGCCACCACGTTGATGGAGTTGTTGATTTGCTACAAGGATTGCGTCGCTTATCTGAAAGACCTCGGGATCGAAGTCGTCGCGAATTATGTCGGCGAACTGCTGACCGTTCAAGAACAAGCCGGTTTCCAGATGTTCATGGCCCGTATGGACAAAGAACTGCTCGGTTACTGGAATGCTCCGTGTTATACCCCCTACTTCAAGAAGTAATTAAGGAGAAGATATGGCAGACAATCAAGGCAACAAACTGGAGAAAGACTATCACCTTGACGTACCGTATGTAAATACGCCGTTTCATGTCAAGGGTATGGAGAATGTGGATTGGGGAATGAAGGACCGGCTAAGCCGGATCTTCAATCCGAAAACAGGCCGCACCGTGATGCTGGCGTTTGACCACGGCTACATTATGGGATCGACATCCGGGTTGGAGCGCATGGATTTGGTATTACCCGAATTGATCGAACATGTCGATGTCATCATGGGCACCCGTGGCGCGCTCCGCAGCTGCGTGCCGCCGACCTATAATAAAGCGGTGGCGCTGCGTTGTTCCGCCGGTTCCAGCGTGCTTGACGAAGATATGAGCCATGAAGTCATCGCCGTGGATATCGACGACGCGATCCGCATGAATGCAAGCTGTATGGCGGTTCAGACGTTCATCGGTTCCCCCGGTCAGAAAACCAGCATCGACAACCTTTGCAGGACAATCGACGCGGGTAACCGTTACGGGATTCCGACGCTCGGCGTCGTGGCTGTCGGTAAGCAGATGGAACGGACGACTCAGTTCTTCCTGCTTGCGACCCGCATGCTGGCCGAATTCGGAGCCCAGATCATCAAGACCTATTATTGCGACGATTTTGAAAAGGTCGTCGCGGCATGCCCGGTTCCGATCGTCGTCGCCGGCGGCAAGAAACTGCCCGAGAATGAAGCTTTGACTTTGGTATATAATGCGATTTCCGCCGGCGCCGCAGGCGTCGACATGGGTCGCAATATCTTCCAGGCCGAATCACCCAAAGCCATGGCGCAAGCCATCGCGAAAGTGGTGCACGAGAACTTCACGGATGTTGAAGCCTACGACTATTACCTGGAGCTGAAAACACAGTATCTGCGTTGAATTAAGTAAAACCGAATGTTTTAAACAAAGGAGAACAAACCATGGAATTTGTACATATCGGGGCTCCCGTAACCAAAAAGATGCCCAACGAAGTCTATAATGATGGAATGAAGGTCTGGATCTCCGATCCCGATCTCGATGATTTCAAATTCGAATACCTACGTTTTGATAAGGATTCATGGCTTGCCAAAGACATCCAGACGGAAACTCACATCGCATTAAAAGTCGATTCACTCGCGAAGGCGATTGCCGGATGCGAAAAGATTCTCCTCGAACCGGTAGCAGTCAGTGATACGACGACTCTCGCGTTTGGAATCCGCAACGGCGTTGTCATGGAGTTCATGGAAGTCAAAGGCTGATTCTTCGTTTTTCCCCTTCTTTGCGAGAACGCACCCGGAAGTTCGAGTGCGTTTTCTGTTTATGGTTTACCACTCCCGCTTCAGCACCTTCTCAACAAACACTTTCGCGATCGTCGGATCGAATTGCGTTCCGCAGCAGCGTTTGATTTCACGAACCGCCGCATCTTCCCCGATCGCTTCGCGATAACTGCGCTGGCTGGTCATCGCATCGTATGCATCCGCGACGGCGATGATTCTGGCTTCGACGGGGATCTTTTCCCCGCTGAGTCCTCGGGGATAACCATTTCCGTCCCAGCTCTCATGATGGGTCAGGATGAATTCCGAAAGTTCGGAGAATTCGTTGGCTGAGTTCAGTATGCGCCAGCCTGCTTCAGGATGATTGACGATGGCTTTCCATTCTTTATCGTCGAGTTTACCGGATTTATTGAGAATGCGCTCGTCGATGCCGATCTTGCCGATATCGTGGACAAGTCCGGCGATACGCATCTGATTGACATGCTCCGTTTTGTAACCCAAAGCGATTGCGATTTTTTCACAGAGCGAGCTGACCCGTTTCGAATGCATCAGTTCCCGGTCGCTCTTCTCGACCAACGCGTTCATCACGATATCGATCGTCTTGCTGCGCAGGCTTTTGTTTTCATAGAGTTTGATCCGGTACATGTTGTCCTCGGCGTTTTTGACGATATCCTGGATATCCTCTTCCTTCTTCGTTTTCACATCGTAACCGAACGAGATTGAAAGGTTCATGTTCGATACTTTTTCTTTGGAAATCAACTCATTGATGCGATGGATGATCGCTTCCGTTTCAAGCGCGCCGGTCGATGGCAGCAGAATGGCGAATTCATCGCCTCCCAGGCGGGCGATTATATCGTCTTGACGGGAAAAACCCTTCAGGATCATCGCCGTCTTGCGAAGTAATTCATCGCCTTCGGTATGTCCGAACGAATCGTTGATGAACTTCAAACCGTTCACGTCTCCCATGATGATCGAAAAAGGCAGGTTGCGCTCCGTATCAAGCCGTTTCAGTTCGACTTCGAAGAAACGGCGGTTATACAGCCCTGTCAGATGATCATAGAAACTCAGATAGATCCTCTCTTGTTCGACTTTCTTTCGCTCGGTGATGTCCCGTGTGACGATGAGCAGTTCGATATCCCGATCCGCGTTATACCGATAACGGGTGGAAAGTTCGACCCAGATCAGACTACCGTCCTTGCAGTATTCCTGCGCTTCTGTGATATAGTGGCGATCGGTATCCGGATGATCGATGAATTCCGCGATGTTCATTTCAATCGTGGAATTTACGACTGCACTCGATTCAGGGGTCATCATGTCTTCAATCGTCTCGTTCATTGCTTCTTCGACCGTGAATCCGCGCAGATGATAAACGGACGGGCTGACATAGGTGGTCCGATGATCTTTGAGATTGATGACGGATATGACATCGAGGATGTTTTCCGTCAAGAGACGGTATTTCTCTTCGCTCTGTTTGAGTGCCTTTTCCGCATCCTTGCGCTCGGAAATATCATGCAGATTGATCAAAACGCCATGGATGTAGGGATTATCCAACAAGTTGACTGCCGTCAGTTCAACGATGACATGCGGACCGGATTTATGGTTGATCAAACACTCGAGATTCGATTTTTTACGCAGACCGGAAAAAACCAGGTGCAGATTCGAACGCAGGACAGCCAGATGTTCGGGGTGGATGATGTCCAGGTAACAGCGGCTGGTCAGATCCGCGCTGTTCCATCCGAACAGCCGTTCCATATTCGGACTCTGATATTTTACGTTGCCGGTTTCATCGCATACGATGACGGCGTCCGATATATTCGCGATGATTTCCTTATGCCGCGCTTCGCTTTCTTTCACAGCGGTTTCAAGTTTCTTCTTCTCCGTGATTTCAAGGAATACGACGACGAAATGATCCAATTTATATTGATAGCACAGACAA
>JBAVGP010000254.1:0-2929 GCA_049684955.1 Erysipelotrichaceae bacterium | reverse complement strand
TATAAGTTTGTAGTGGCGATGAACTTAATCTTCCATATAAAAAGCACATCTGACTTCACAAATGAAAGTTCGGGATGTGCTTTTAGTCAGGTTCTAAACAGGAAACCGAAATCCAAAGGATGTTGAGTATTTATCCGGCGATCTTCGCCAAAGCGACCGCAATTTGGGCACCGACCTTCGCATTGTTGTAGACAAGCTGGATATTGGAATCCAGCGAATCGCCGCCGGTGAGTTCTTTGACTTTCGCCAAAAGATACGGGGTGGATTCCTTACCCTTGATCCCTGCGGCGTTGGCTTGACGTAATGCTTCCTGGATCGCGGAATTGATGGTGTCGAGATCCATCGCGTATTCTTCGGGGATCGGGTTGGCGACGATCAGACCGCCTTTGAGTTTCAGATCCCATTTAGTCTTCAAAGCTATCGCCAGTTCTTCAGCCGAATCGACGCGGTAGTCGACGCCGAAGCCGCTCTTGCGGGTATAGAACGCCGGCAGTTCATCGGTCTGATATCCGACGACCGGTACGCCGTTGGTCTCCAGATATTCCAGCGTCAAACCGATGTCGAGGATCGATTTGGCCCCGGCGCAGACGACCGCGACATCCGTCTGGGCAAGTTCCAATAAGTCCGCTGAGATATCGAAGGTTTCGGTGGCCCCGCGATGGACACCGCCGACGCCGCCGGTCGCGAAGATGCGGATGCCGGCCATCGCAGCCAGGATCATCGTCGAAGCGACGGTGGTCGCCCCGTTCAGACCTTTGGCGAGGATGAACGGGATATCGCGGCGTGAACATTTGACGACGTCTTTCGCTTTGCCGAGATATTCGATTTCTTCCGGTGTCAGACCGACTTTGAGCCGTCCGTTCAGAATCGCGATGGTGGCCGGGATCGCTCCGTTGTCACGGACGATGCGTTCCACATTGAGCGCTGTTTCGACATTCTTCGGATACGGCATACCGTGCGAGATGATGGTGGATTCCAATGCGACGACGGCTTTGTTGTTCTTCAATGCGTTGGAAACTTCGGGGTTGATATCGAGATATTTTTCAAACATGTTTTTTCTCCTTGAGTTTTTTATTGATCGTTTCTTGGGATAAAGTCGGATTGATCGTGTCTTCATGCGACAATGCGATCGCCGCCGCAGCCATCGCCGTATAGGAGGCTTCTTCGGTATCTTTGCCTTGGATGTAGGCGCAAGCCAATCCGGCCATGAACGCGTCCCCGGCGCCGGTCGCATTGACCATCTTGACCGAAAACGCGGGATAACGCGCTGATTTGCCTTGGTCGCTGACGAATACTCCGTCGGCTCCCAGACTGATGAAGATCCGTTTGACACCAAGGGCATGCAATATAACGGCGGCCTTGACCATATCCGCATCATTCCTGATCTTGATCCCGGATAAAATCTCGGCTTCCAGCTTGTTGGGTTTGATCGTATGGAATTTCCCGATCAACGGCTTCACCTTAGCCGCTTTGGCGGTGGATACGGTATCCAGAAAGAAAACCGTATTTCTGAAAGTGGTGACCAGCGTTTCGATGACGTCAAACGGTAAGTTGGTGTCGAGGATGACGAGCTGGGCATTTTCGATGAGTTGACGCTTCGCATGGATATAAGCGGATGTCATCCGGTCGATCGAATCCATATGCGAGATGGCGACCGCCATATCGCTGGTTTCATCCAGGATGCTCAGATAAGTCGAAGTCGCTTCACCCTTCAGAATCAGACTCTCGGACATATCGAGTCCGATCGCACGGGCTTCGTCCAGAATCTTATGCCCGTAGGGATCATCCCCCACGGCGCTGATGAGGCGGGTTTCGATCCCCAATCGCGACAAATTCTCGGCGATGTTGCGTCCCACCCCGCCCAAGGAAATCTTGACTTGGCCGATGTTGGAATCGCGCATGATGAGTTTGTTTTTCGGAAAGCCTTGGATATCGATGTTGGATCCGCCGATCACGCAGACGTAGGGATTGTCTTTGACGATGTACCCCTTACCTAGGAGATACCCTTTTTTCAAAAGGTTCGTGATGTGGACCGCCACCGAGGATCGGGTGATACCTAAGGAATCAGCTAATTCTTGTTGGGAGATCGTCGGGTTCTTTTTCAGGATACCCAAGATTTCCTGTTCTCTTTGTGTCATAGTCCTCCTTTGCATTTGCTTATGTTCTAATCACATGCTTATTATAATGATCGGAACTTTCATTGTCAATAGTTATTATCGGAAATATCGAAGATTCTCCACATCTAATTTCACCATGCAAAAAGACACAAAAAAACCCGACGATCGTTGGGTTTCTTGCATATCGCTGACGCGATGTTCATTCATCTTGGTGCCCGGGGACGGACTCGAACCGTCATGGTATTGCTACCGGTGGATTTTGAGTCCACTGCGTCTACCGATTTCACCACTCGGGCGTTTGCAAGTGTAATTTTACCCTATAAAACAGAAAAGGTCAACCTGTAAAAAGGATATTGCTTCGAATGAAAGAAATAACAAAGCGGAAGACTTCAAGGTCTCCCGCTATGCTTATTCAACGGTGTTTTCGGCGTTCAGACGGACGATTTCGATGATCGTATCCCTAGCTTTCAGCATCACCTGGGCGCTGGTGAATTCATAGCGTCCGTGATAGTTTTCCCCGCCGGTGAAAAGATTGGGGGTCGGGATCCCCATGAAGGAGATTTTGGACCCGTCGGTCCCTCCGCGGATCGGGTTGACCGAGGATTCGATGCCCAGATTCAGCATCGCATGTTTGGCGAGATTGACCGGACGCATGTCGTTGGCGATCACTTCACCCATATTGTAATACTGATCATTCAGGGAGACGGAGACGCATTCATAGCCGTATTTTTCGTTCATCTGTTTGGCGATGTCCAGGATCATGGCTTTGCGGGCGGTGAATTTCAAGCGGTTGTGGTCACGCAGGATATAGG
>JBAVGP010000253.1:0-14620 GCA_049684955.1 Erysipelotrichaceae bacterium | reverse complement strand
GCATGTACCATCACTCGGATCTGAGACGTTTTTACTATTGTCCACGTCTGTTCTGGAGCGTCAACCGCGAAGAGCCCGAAGCTTTCCGCCGTTACGTCCGGATGGATCGGCCGATCAGCGACTGTCTGATCGATAAATTGAATATCGAGCATGCTTTCACCGCAACCCGGGGGATCGACGTCGCGCTGGTTTTAAACGCGATGCAAAGCTATGAATGGATTTTAAAAGGCCGGTTCGAAGCGGATGGATTACGGGTGAAAATCCCGGCTATCCACAAAGTCGAAGCCGGCTGGGATGTCTATTTCACCTATATGGGCAATCTGCCGAAAGTCGACGATGTCCGCTTCTATGCCAACCATTGCTGGGTGCTGAAACGCCTGGGCATCGAAATCAACGAGATCTATGTCGTACATTTCGATGCCTCGTATGTGCGCGGCGAAACCTTGGATGTCAACGCGTGTCTCAGCGTTTCCGCGACCTTCTACAAGCCCAACGGAAAACCCCATGTCAACATCACCGAGAAGGTGAAAGAACGCATGAAAGACCTGAAACCGGCTTTGGACGCGATGTTCGAAGTCGACTCGTGGGATGATTATCCGATCACGCTGAAAGAATGTCCGTACACCGTCCGCTGCGACCATTACGAGAAATGCTTCTACCAGGAACAGCCTTTGATCGATGCTTCGGTCGTATTCCTGAACCAATCGGGAAAACGGCAGGAGATGATTGAAATGGGGATACAGCGCATGGCGGACATCCCGCTGGATATGATCGAAGGATCGCGTACGCAGTTCGCCCAGATCATGGCGGACAAACTCGGCGGGCTTTTCGCCGACCGCATCGCGCTGAGCCATTGGCTGAAACAGAACATCCCGGGTCCCGTCTCTTTTCTCGATTTCGAATGGGATACCTTCGCTTTACCGCCGTATGCAGGGATGCGTCCCTTCGAAGTACTGCCTTTCCAATACTCGCTGCATATCCTGCAGAACAACGAACTGAAACATCTCGAATTCCTGGGTACGCAGGATTGCCGCCTCGGATTCGTCGAAACGCTCCTCAAAGATCTGCCCGCGACCGGGACGATCTTCGCCTATAACGCGATGGGGGCCGAAGCGATCCGTCTGCGCGAGCTCGCCCGTCAATTCCCGCAATATGCCAAGCAGCTCGAAGCCATCGTTGCCCGTCTGCGTGATATGGCGGTGCCGTTCATCGGCGGTTTGGTCTATGATCTGAAGATGCGCGGAAACTATTCGCTCAAGAAGATCATCCAGGCCATCAACCCCGACCTTTCCTATTCTAGATTATCCATCCAGCATGGCATGGAAGCGGTCTATCAATATCGCGAAATGGAAGACGCGGAAGACGAAGATGACGGACAAAGCAAAAAAGAGCTGTTGGAATACTGTTCGATGGATACGTACGCGATGGTCGAAGTCTATCGCTGGCTGATCGCGCTTGTCGGGCAAAATTTCCTCATCACCGACCCGGAAGCGTTACAATAAGTTAAACAAGAAGCGAGGTGGCAACATGCCGAATATCGCGACCCACGGACTGCTGGCCCAGGATGTACTGGACAAAGCGCCGTTTCAACCCTTGGCGGATCTCATCGCCCATTATCCCAAAGCCTATTTCCTGGGATCCAACGGACCGGATCTGCTTTTCTACTACCATGCTTTGCCTTGGCAGGACCAAAAGAGTTCCGCCCGTCTGGTCGGATTAGGGAATCGTGTACATGCGGAGAAGATCGACGGTTTCTACCGCGCCGCCCTCAATGTCATCAAGGAAACCCAAGCCCAACCGCTGAAAAACGCGATGATCGCGTTTCTGGCCGGCCATCTGACGCACTGGAGCCTGGATACCATCGCGCATCCCTATATCTTCTATAAGACCGGTCCGATCGCCGGTACCACGAAATACGGACATTCCCGTTTCGAAAGCAACATCGATACCTTGATGGTGAAACAGATCAAGGGTTTTTCGTTATCCAAATTCAATATCCCGCAACTGGTCGATGCTGATGAACGCACCAAGCAAGCCGTATCCATCCTTTATCCGGCGATCCTGAAAGAACTTTTCGGCGAAGACGTCAGCCAAGACGACATCCGCGAATGCATCACTTCGTTCCATACGATCATCAAACTGCTGAACGATCCATATACCTTGAAATTCCCGTTGGTCCAGTTCGGCGAATCGCTGGCCGGTATGCGTTGGAGTTTTTCCTGCCATATGGTGACCGGCGTCTGCGACGAACAGCACGACATCCTGAATCTGACCCATGCAAGCTGGATCCATCCCAGCGACGCTGCGAAAGTTTCGACCGAATCGTTCATCGATTTATATGCCGCAGCGCATGAACGCTCCGTCGGCGTGCTTTGCGCCCTCAACGACGTATTGTATAAAGATTCGATGCCTGAACAGCTGATCAGTCTGATCGGTGACAGGACCTATGATACCGGGATGAAGAATCCGCCCGAAATGACGAATTTCGATCCGGTTTATTAGCCGAAGGGGGACATCATGCGTATCCTTGATCTGCACGCCGATATCGGCATGGATGTTTTAGCGAAACATAAAACGGGGGAAACCGATGTTTTAAGGCGGTTCCACATCGCCAAACTGAACCAAGGCGGCATCGGTTTCGTCGGGATGGCGTGCTTTTTCGAAGGCACGGAAACCATGGATGATCTCAAAGCCATGGTGAAGACCTTACGCAAAGAAATCAAAGCCAATCCCGAAACGGTACATTTCTACCAAAACGGTATGCCGGATCCATCCAAGATCAACGCCATGATGACGCTTGAAGGCATGTGCCCGATCCAGGAAAAGATTCCTTCGACGCTGCGTTGGCTGTATGACCAAGGCATCCGCATCGCATCGCTTTCCTGGAATGACGAAAATGCCTTGTCGACCGGGGTGAAAGGCGATCCTTCCCGCGGCCTCACAAAACTCGGCCGCCAGGCGATCAAGACCATGAACGACCTGGGCATGATCGTCGATGTCTCGCATGCTTCCGAAAAAAGCTTCTGGGATATATTGGCATGTTCGAAAATGCCCGTCATCGCCACCCACAGCAATGCCCGTTTCCTCTGCAATGCGGAGCGTAACTTAAGTGATCAGCAGATCAAAGCGATCGCGCATCAGCAAGGATTGATCGGATTGGTCGCAGCCCGTCATTTCGTCTCGTTCGAGTCGGCCAAGCAGGACGCGGACACGCTGGCCAAACATGCGCGGCATATCGCCGACATCGCCGGCATCGACGTATTGGCGATCGGTTTCGACTTCATGGACTTCCTTGGCGGACCGTTCTCAAAAGCCTCGATGGCCGGCGACCTGCAAGATGCATCGCAGGCGCAAAACCTGGTCAACGCCTTGCTAAATAACGGTTTCAGTCTTGAAGAAACGCAGAAAATCGCCTGGGATAACGCTATCTCGTTCTTTATCCGGCATCTTAAACCCTAAACATCGCATTCCTGTGATAAATAGATGATATTCGAGTCGCCAAACGACAAACCTACGTCGCAAACAGGTATAATACCTGTAAGGAGGAGTTGCTTATGAAACTCAAAATTCACGGAAAAAATGTTACGATTACCGAAGCGATGGAAGCCCGCACCGTTAAGAAACTCGCGTTCCTTAACAAGTACTTCATGATCGATGAAGACACGGAAGCCAACGTCGCCGTCAAGGTGAATCCGACCAATCTGAAGGTCGAGGTGACGATTGTCACAAAAGTCGGTCTGCTTCGCGCCGAAGTCGTGCACGAAGATTATTACGCCGCCGTGGATCTGGTAGTGGACAAACTGGAAGATCAGATACGCAAGCAGAAGACCCGCCTCTCGCGTCGCCACCGCGACAAACTCTCGATCAACTTCGCCGAAGCGGTCAGCGCCGAAGCGACCAAGGTGAAAGAAGAGCCCGTCCGTACCAAGACGGTCGTCGCGCAGAAAATGGTCCTCGACGAAGCGATCATGCAGATGGAAATGCTGGGCCATTCGTTCTTCATCTATACCGATGAGGAAACCGAGGAAATCGCGGTCGTATATAAAAGGCTGGCAGGCGGATATGGCTTGCTGGAAACAGCTAAAGAAGCGGAATAAACATCCAGGACGGCAAATCGCCGTCCTTTTCTATTTACGAAATCGTAAATGTGATATAATTGATGAAAATAGCAGGAGGAAAACATGTCACTACGTAAAAAACTCAAGGATTTCATCGCACCCATCGAAGAGGATGAAGTGCTGGAACTGGATGAAGAAGAATCGAAACGTTTAAGCGACTACGAACAACCCCAAAACAAGACCCTGACGAAAACGAGTCTCGATACGAAAATGGTCCTATTCGAACCACGTTCGTTCGATGAAGCGGAAGAAGTCGCCCGTCATCTGAAAGAACGCCGGGCCGCCGTCGTCAATCTGCACCGTCTGCCGCGTGATTACGCGCAGCGTACGATCGATTTCCTGACCGGCGTGGTCTTCGCGTTGGACGGCTCGATCCAGAAGATCGGGCACAACGTCATCCTGTGCACACCCAAATCCATCGGTGTCCATGGCAAGATCAGTCTGGACGGCGAAGAAGAAGAATAAACCCGTCTTGAACTAAGTTCAGGCATGTGACATACTATCGTTGTCTTATGGACAGGGGGGTCGAACATGGAAGCCAAAAAACCGAAATTCCGTCTCATGAAGAACGGATACGATCGTTTCGCGGTGGATGATGCCGTGGATCGGATGTCCTTTGAAAATGAGACGATGCGTCAGCAGCTTGACTCCTACCGCAGTCAGATCAACCATGCGTCGGAGCAGCTGAGCCAGATCAAAACCCGTTATCAAGCCTTGATTTCCGAGTTGACGGTACGCGAGAAAGCGGCCGACGACATCGCACGCTTAGCCTTGAAGGAAGCCAACACGATCATCGACACGGCGCAGAACAACGCCGATACGATCGTCCGTGAAGCTCTTTCCACCGCGCGATTACTTTTAACGGAAATCGCCCGTATCGGCAACGATGCGAAGGATGTCAAAGAAGAGATGCAATTGAAACTGCAGGCGCTTGCGAAAGCGCTTGAGGAATTCGAGATCCCGGCGATACCAGCCGCCGATCTGTTACACAAAGACAAAGAACAAGACAAGCCGCTTTGAGATGTTCCAGAGACTTTCCGGTCGGTGCGAGGAAAGACAGCATCAAAGAGGATATCACTTGGGAGTCGCGTTTCCGATACGTAGGAAACGCCGGTCACACCGTTATCGTGTCGAGGTGCGGTCTTTGGGCCGAACTAAGGTGGTACCGCGTAAACTACGTCCTTAGCAGGACGTTTTTTTATGAAAAGGAGAACAAACATATGGACTACAAAAATTCACTCTGGATGCCGGATACGGCGTTTGAAATGCGGGGCAACCTGACCAAGAAGGAACCGGCGCTCCAACAACGCTGGGAAACCATGAAACTCTACGAAAAGATGCTTGCGAAACGCGACGGGGCACCGACTTTCGTGCTGCACGACGGTCCTCCGTATGCCAACGGAAACATCCATATCGGCCATGCTTTAAATAAAACACTCAAAGACATGGTCGTCCGCAGCCGTTTCATGATGGGCTATCAGACCCCGTTTGTCCCGGGTTGGGATACGCATGGTCTGCCGATCGAAAGCGCGATGCAGAAACTGGGCTATAACCGCAAGGAAATGTCCGTCGCGGATTTCCGCAAGTTATGCAACGAGTACGCACTCGAACAAGTCGCGAAACAGATGAAAGACATGAAATCGTTGGGGACGGTCGCGGATTACGATCATCCCTATATCACATTGCAGAAAGATTTCGAAGCGAAACAAATCCAGATCTTCGCCAAGATGGCGATGGCCGGCATGATCTACAAAGGCCTCAAACCGGTCTATTGGAGTCCTTCCAGCGAAAGCGCTCTGGCCGAAGCCGAAATCGAATACCATGACAAGAAGGATCCGACGATCTTCGTCGCATTCGATGTCGTCGACGGGAAGGGCATCCTCACCAACAAGGAACGTTTCGTCATCTGGACAACCACGCCCTGGACACTGCCCGCCAATTTGGCGATCTGTCTGAATCCGAAACTGGAATACGCGGTCGTGGAGAGCGATAAAGGGAACTTCGTCTATCTCAAATCCTCCGCCGAAGCATTGGCCGAGAAATTCAAATTCAACGAATGGCATATCGCCAAAACCTACAAGGGCTACGAACTCGAAGGCATCCTGACCGAACACCCGTTCTACCAACGTACCTCGGTCGTCATCTTAGGCGACCATGTGGAAGAAGAAGGCACGGGTTGCGTGCATACCGCTCCCGGACACGGGGTCGACGACTTCATCGTCGGCCAGAAGTACGGCCTCGAAGCGTTCTGCCCGGTCGACGGGCATGGCAAAATGACGATCGAAGCCGGCGAGTTCCTGGTCGGACAATATGTCGATGTCGCCAATACGACCATCATCAAGAAGCTCGAAGAACTGGGCGCCTTGATGGCGATGGAATGGATCACGCATAGCTATCCGCATGATTGGCGGACCAAGAAACCCGTCATCTTCCGTGCGACCACACAATGGTTCGCATCGATCGCGATGATCCGCAAGGAACTGCTCGAACAGATCGATTCCGTCAACTGGATCCCGAAGTGGGGTCAATTGCGCATGCATAACATGATCAAGGACCGCGGCGACTGGTGCATCTCCCGTCAGCGCGTCTGGGGCGTTCCAATTCCGATTTTCTACTCCGAAGACGGCAATCCGATTTTAGATGCGGAGGTCTTCGAACATATTTCCAAATTGTTCGGCGAACACGGATCCAACATCTGGTTCCTGCGCGAAGCCAAGGAATTGCTGCCGGCGGGTTTCACGCATCCTGCTTCCCCCAACGGCATCTTCACGAAAGAGACCGACATCATGGATGTCTGGTTCGATTCCGGTTCCTCGCATAACGCCGTCATCACGCAAAGAGGCGGCACTTTGCCGGTCGACCTGTATCTGGAAGGCTCCGACCAATACCGCGGCTGGTTCAACAGTTCACTGATCGTCTCCACGGCGGTCAATGGCTTCGCCCCGTACAAAACCGTTCTTTCGCACGGTTTCGCGCTGGACGGCAAAGGCGAAAAGATGAGTAAATCCTTAGGCAACTCGGTCGAACCGAACAAGGTCGTCCAATCCTCGGGTGCCGACATCATCCGCCTGTGGGCTTCCTCGATCGCCTATCAATCCGACGTCCGCATCAGCGACGAACTGTTGAAGCAGGTCATGGAAAACTACCGGAAAATCCGCAATACCTTCCGCTTCATGCTCGGCAACATCAATCCGGCTGATTTCAGTGAAAAGGATCTGCTGGATGTGAACACGCTCGCCGACGCCGACCGCCATGTACTGAGCTTGCTGAACGAAGTCGTCCGCGCGACCTTGGACGCCTACGAAACGTATGATTTCATGTCGGTCGTCTCGACCACCTCGAATTTCCTGACCAACACGATGTCCGCCTATTACCTAGATTTCACGAAGGACATCCTCTATATCGAAAAGAAGGACGCCCTGCGCCGCCGTCAAGTCCAAACCGTGCTCTATCATACGGTATCTGCCTTGACGCGTCTGTTGGCGCCGGTGCTGGTGCATACCTGCGAAGAAGTATGGGATCATTTCGTCCCGGGATCGGAATCGGTCCACCTCACAGAATTCCCGAAAGTCCTCGAGCTGAACGACGAGGAAAGCCTGAAGGAAGAATTCGCCCGCTTGTTCGACCTGCGCACCGTCATCTTCAAAGCGTTGGAAGAAGCCCGCAACGTGAAAACGATCGGGAAATCCCTCGAAGCGGCGATCCATGTGCGCCTCAACAATTCCCTGGCGCTCTTGGTCCAAAAACATCTCGGCGCATCCTTCGCGCAGTGGTGCATCGTTTCGCTGGCCGAAGTCGAAGCCTCGGATGAAGAAGAGACGCTGGTCGATGTACGCTTCGCACCCGGCGTGACCTGCCCGCGCTGCTGGAACGTCACCGAACACGGCGCCCAAGACGGTCTATGCCCGCGTTGCCAAGCCGTATTGAAAGACTGAAACCCGACACATCCTCACGGATGTGTTTTCTTTCGTTCGTTTTGGGCGCAAGAGAGCGAATCTGTTATAATATCCCTATGAAAACCTATGAAATCACTTCGTTGACCAACGAACGCATCAAAGCCTGGACCAAGCTCCACCAAACCAAGTACCGCAAAGAAACGGGACAATTTCTCGTGGAAGGGGAACACCTGATCCGCGAAGCAGAGAAGGCCGGTCTGATCGAAACGCTCATCAGCGTCAAGGGCGTCCCGCACTCTTTCACGTGCGAGACGATGGTGGAAGTCACGCCTGAAATCATGCGCAAACTCTGCGCCACCGAATCCAACAGCGATTTCGTGGCGGTCTGCTTCGACTGGCCGCATCCGAAAACCTTGGGCAGCAGAATATTATTGCTTGATACGCTTCAGGATCCGGGCAATGTCGGGACGATCCTGCGCACCGCGCATTCCTTCGGTTTCGACAGCGTCGTCGTCTCGGAGAACTCCGTCGATCTCACCAACGAGAAAGTGATCCGATCCAGCCAAGGGGCGATCTTCCATATTCCGACCGTGCAGGCGAATCTGAGTGAAACGATACGCCAGCTCAAAGCCGCCAAGATCCCGGTGATCGGGACAGGTCTGCGTGAGGCGGTCGACTTTACGTCCTTACCGTTGACTTCATCCGTCGCGTTTGTCCTGGGCAACGAAGGGCAGGGCGTCAAAAAGGAGATCCTCGACCTCTGCGACAGCGTCGTCAAGATCGAAATGAGCACCTTCGAGAGCCTGAACGTGGCGATCGCCGCCGGAATCCTCTGCTACCGCTTCCGCAAACCTTGAAAAAAAGGGTGAATACGGATATAATGGTTACAAATCAACGACGGGACACAGTAGCGGTCCGCAGAGAGAACGGTCATTTGCTGAAAGACGTTCGATAACCCGCGAATTTCACCCCCGAGTGGAGCCAATCCCTCCCGGCCTAGGCCGTTATCCCAATCAAGGTGCGCCTTTTACGGCGAATCAGGATGGTACCGCGTAGTCAATTACGTTCCTGTGTCAGGAACGTTTTTTATTTGAAAGGAACGAAGAACCATGATCGATATAAACAAAATCATAGAAGAAGGCAAAGCCGCGATCTTGGCGGCCAAAGACCGCAGCGAACTGCAGAACGTGCGCAACGTATATCTCTCGAAAAAAGGGCTGATCGCGCAATTGATGGGCGAAATGAAAGACCTCGTCAACGAGGATAAGCCGAAATTCGGCGCAATGGTGAACACCGCCAAGCAGATCCTCGAGATGACGCTGGAAACGCAAGCTGGGATACTGGAAGACGAAGCGATCACCAAACAACTCGAGACCGGCAAGATCGACATCACACTCAGCGCCCATAAACCGCTGGTCGGGACCTTGCATCCGCTGACGATCGTCCAGCAGGAGATCGAAGACATGTTCATTTCGATGGGTTATACCGTGAAAGACGGACCGGAAGTCGAACTCGACTTCTATAATTTCGAACGCGCCAACATCCCGCAGGACCATCCGGCCAGGGACATGCAGGATACGTTCTACATCAACGCCGAATGGTTGTTGCGGACACATACGACCGCGATCCAGACCCGGGCCTTGGAAGAATATGCCGGTAAGACGCCGGTCAAAGTCATCTGTCCGGGTAAAGTCTACCGCAAGGACGACGACGATGCGACGCACAGCCACCAGTTCGTGCAGATCGAAGGGCTGGTCGTCAATGAAGGCATTTCGATGGCCGATCTCAAAGGCACGCTGGAACTTTTGGCGCGCCGCATGTTCGGACAAGAACGGGTCATCCGTTTCCGCCCGTCGTATTTCCAATTCACCGAACCGAGCGTCGAAGTCGATGTCTCGTGTCATATCTGCGGCGGCAAAGGCTGTCCGACCTGCAAAGGCACGGGCTGGATCGAAATCCTGGGGGCCGGTATGGTCCATCCCAACGTTCTCGCGATGGCCGGCTTCGACCCGACCAAAGTCTCCGGCTTCGCTTTCGGTTTAGGCGTCGAACGTGTCGCTTTACTGAAGTACGGCATCGACGACATCCGTCATCTGTATACCAACGACATCCGTTTCCTGAACGGCTTCCGTCGTTTCGAATAGGAGGGGAACCATGAAAGTAAGCATGAAATGGCTGGGACGCTATGTCGATCTCAGCGGAATAAAAGCGGAAAACCTCGCGGCGAAACTGACGCTGGCGGGACTTGAGGTCGAGAGCATCGAAACCTTGGCCCAAGGCACGAAACTGACGATCGGGCACGTGCTTTCCTGCATCGAACATCCGCAATCCGATCATCTGCACGTCTGCCAGGTCGATTTAGGCCATGGAACCACGCAGATCGTCTGCGGGGCGCCCAATGTCGCCGCGGGACAGAAAGTCATCGTCGCGCAAGTCGGCGCGGTTTTGCCTGAACTCACGATCAAACAGGCGATCGTGCGGGGCGTCGAAAGCAACGGCATGATCTGCGCGCTCTATGAACTGGGCGTCGCGGCGAAATATCTCAGCGAAGAACAGAAAAACGGCATCGAAGTCTTAGGCGACGACGCGATCGTCGGACAAGATCCGTTAGCTTATCTTGGGCTGGACGATGTCGTGCTGGATGTCAAACAAACCCCCAACCGCAGCGATTTCAATGCCATGTGGTCGATCGCGGCCGAAGTCGGCGCCTTATTGGACTGTGAAGTGCATTTGCCGGATCAACGCAAAGCGGCGCTGGGCGGCAAACCGACCGCGCTGAAGATCGGTTCGACCACGCCTGGTTGTCCGACCTTCTATGGCAAGATCGTCGGTAAACTTAATGTCAAAGCCTCCCCGAAATGGCTAAAGGAATCCTTGATGGCCGTCGGGATCAAATCCATCAACAATGTGGTCGACATCTCCAATTTCGTCATGTGCGAAACCGGTCAACCCCTGCATTTCTACGATCTGGCGAAAATCCCCAACCGTGAAATCACCGTCAAAGACGGTTTGACAAGTTCCGTGAAGACGCTCGACGAAAGCAGTATCCCGCTTTTAAACGATGATCTGGTCATCACGTCCGGCGGTGTGCCGATCGGCTTGGCCGGCATCATGGGCGGCGACGATTCGAAAATCGACGAAGCTACCACCGGCATCATCATCGAAGCCGCGCTTTTCTCCCCGGTCCGCATCCGCAATACTTCGCGCCGGGTCAATCTGCAGACCGAGGCGAGCCTGCGTTTCCAAAAAGGACTTGAAAGCCAGATGCCCGACAAAGCGATGCATCGCGCCGTCGAGTTATTAATCGAACTGGCGGACGCGCAGGATCTCGAAGCGACCGTCGAATACGGCAAACCTGATTTCACCTTGAAACAAGTATCGGTCACGCATGCGCACATCGAAGCGCTGCTCGGCATCAAGGTCGCATTATCGAAATGCGTCGAACTCTTAGGCCGGCTGCATCTGAATCCGACCGTGGCAGGGGATGTCATCACCTGCACGATCCCTTCCTATCGGCTGGATCTGACCATCGCGGAAGATCTGATCGAAGAAGTCGGACGTCTGGTCGGTTACGATGCGACTGCCGGTACGTTGCCGATCATGGCGACGGTCAGCGGACAACTGGATGACCGCCAGAAACAACGCCGCCGTATCCGTGCGTTATGCACCGGTTTCGGAATGAACGAGGCGATCACCTATACCTTGGTTTCCAAAAACAAGATTAACACCGCGGTATTGCCTTTAGGCGAAGCCTATGAAATCCTCTCGCCCTTAAGCGACGAGCGCAGATATGTCCGCGTCGGTCTGTTGCCGAGCCTGCTTGAGACGGCCGCCTACAACACCGCGCATAAGATCAAGGATTTCATGCTTTATGAAATCAGCGCGATCAGCGCACTCGACAAAAAGGAAGAACGCCTGGCGTTCGTCCTTGGCGGCAACATCACGCATTCGCTCTGGCAGAACCACGGTTTCGCCGTCGACTTCTATACCGGCAAAGGGCTGCTGGAAGCGATCGCCAACGAACTCGGCTTCGACGCCGCAAGGCTGCGTTATGTCACGCCGACGATCGAACTCGATACTTTCCATCCCTTCAGAAGCGCCGAAGTCTATTTAGGCAAACAGCGGTTGGGGATCATCGGGGAAATCCATCCGAAACGCGCGAAAGAGCTGGGTGTCGGCGCGCTTGTGATCGCGGAAGTGAACCTCGAGCTCTTCCTGAGTCAGAAAGCATCCAAGATCAAATTCAGCGTCCTCAACAAATTCCCCGTCGTCCAGCGTGATTTGGCGCTGGTGATGGATGAAGGCGTCGCCGCGGGAACGATTGAAGGCGTCATCAAGAAGGCCGGCAAGGCGCTCGTGAAAGAGGTCCGCTTCTTCGATATCTATACCGGATCGCATGTTGAAGCAGGCAAGAAATCACTCGCCCTCAGCGTCTTTTACCAAGCCGACGATCATACGTTGGAAGAAAGCGAAATCACGCTGCTTCACAATAAAATCCTGGAAGCGCTGGAAAAAGAACTCGGCGCGAAACTTCGCGCTTAGAAAGTTCGTGATATATGGGAGCGGCTTTGGTATAATGTTCAATGGAAAAAGGTGGTAAACACAATGGGACGCGCACATGAAGTAAGAAAAAAAGCGATGGAAAAAACCAACGCGATGAAAACGAAAGTCTACTCACGCTTCGGCAGGGAAATCTATGTCGCGGCGAAAGCCGGGATACCGGATATAACCCTCAATGTCGGATTACGCAGAGTCATCGAGAAAGCCCGGGTATTGAATGTACCGGCCGATGTCATCAACCGTGCGATCGAAAAAGCCAAAGGCGGTTCGGACGAATCCTATACCGAAATCCGCTACGAAGGCTTCGGTCCGAACAACTCGACGATCATCGTCGACTGTCTGACCGACAACGTCAACCGGACGGTCAGCGAAGTTCGCAACTGCTTTACGAAATCCAAATCGAAACTGGGCGTCAGCGGCAGCGTTTCGCATATGTTCGACAGCGTCGGACTCTTGGTTTTCACTTATGACGACGAAGAGAAGATGCTCGATGCCTTGATCGAAGGTGACTGCGACGTGCAGGAACTCGAAGTCGAAGAAGGCACGATGAGCGTCTATGTCAATCCTTCCGACCTCTACAAGGCCAAAGCGGCGATCGAAACGATCTTGCCTGATTGCACTTTCGAAGTATTGGAAAGCACGATGATTCCGCATGAATATGTCACATTGGAAGGCGACGACCTGGAGATGTGGAATCGCCTCAGCGGCATGCTCGACGAACTCGACGACGTACAGAACGTCTACCATAACATCAACAACGACTAAGAAAAACTGGAATTATTTCCAGTTTTTTTTAGCGATTAAACAAGGCGATGACGGCCAGCACGAGAATCAGGGCGATGCTGATCAGGGTCGACCTGCGGCTTTCTTTGTCGAGGAAGTAGATCGTGCCCATGAACGCCAGGGCGATCGCGCATCCGATTAACATCGTGTACCTTTGGAGCGTCAAGACATCGATGCCTGATGTCGAGCGCAGAACCAGGTAGACGAAGAATAGGATGAGGATGGATATCATGCCGGATAAACGGACGAAGCGGATCTTTCGCATGTCACACCTTCCTGGTCTTGATGACCGGACCGCCCATTTCACGCTCCACCAAGGCATTCCTGCGTTGGACGGATAGGGGAGCGGCATATGCCAAGGTCGAACGGTATTCCAATTCGCGCAAAACCGCGGGCAGTTGGTTGAAACGCGAGGCGACGCGGATTTCCTGTGCTTTGAGGTTTTTGAGATATGCCCGGCCGGCATCGTCGAAGCCAAGGATGCGCAATACCGTCAATCCCTTGCTTTGGACGATTTCGTCCTTCAGCGTATGCACCATCAGATGGGCGCAAACCCGCAGCAGGCGGGGCGCCGTGTAACGGCGGGTGACGCAGACCTGCATCAGTTCATCCCAGGTATCGCATGACGCTGTATGCTTCAAGAGATGATGCTCCGTGCCTTCGTCAAAGAGAAATAAACGGGACAGCGAAGCATGATCCTGGGTCAGCAGTTTCCAGCGCAGAAACGGGTAATAAAGCGGCCAGGATGAAGGTGAAGATGTGAAAGGATCTGCGTCGCAGGCATAGGTCAAAGGGGTGATTTCCTTCCCCAGCAACGCGCGTAAGTAGGCGATCCCCAAGATATCGAAAGGATAGTACGCGCCCGCCGACAATCCGTAGGATTTCGGGTACGGAGTACCTTCCTTCGCTTTTTCCTTGATTGCATCGGCATTGAACGACATGCGGGATAATTGTTTCAATTCTTCGAGATTGCCGGTTTCACTGGCGAAAGCGAGCGTATCGACGCCCGCGCTTGACAGAGTCTCGACCGCGGCCTGCGCAAAGTGCGTGACGCCCTGGACAGTATGGGCGAAGGGAAGTTCGATCACCAGATCGGCGCCGTACTCCAGCAAGGCTGCCGTACGCCGCCATTTGTCGAGGATTGCGGGTTCGCCGCGCTGGTCGAAATGGCCGGGCATCAGCGCGATCAAGAGTCCGCATTGAGAAGATTCACGGATTTTCTTGACCTGATTCCCAAAATCCTCGCTAAAAACGAGATTGGCG
>JBAVGP010000252.1:0-10305 GCA_049684955.1 Erysipelotrichaceae bacterium | reverse complement strand
GTATGGGCTCGATGAGGAATGTTTAATCTTCGGATATCACACTCATCTATCACCCAGGACGATGCAACACGCATTTGAACGATACATTAAGGCGGCAAATATTAAGAAAATTAACATTCACGCTTTGCGTCACTCACATGTATTCATGTTAAGACAATCAGGATTTGATGCATTCGATATTGCTAAGCGGTTGGGACACTCGGTCGAAATGGTAAATGAATATTATGGTCAGTGGTTCCTAGAAAGGCAGCGCGAGATGGTAAAAACACTCAATGATTTGAAACTGGATGCATTAAAAAATGAAGAAAATCAGAATTCTGACACCGTTTTGACACCGGAAGCAAAATTAAGACAAAAAAGAGCCAATAAATAGGCTCTTTTCTTACAATTGGCGTCCTCAGAGGGACTCGAACCCACGACCGTGCGCTTAGAAGGCGCATGCTCTATCCAGCTGAGCTATGAGGACACTGCCGAGATATTTTACCAAATTCCCGGCGCTTATTCAACCTCTGGAAATCAATACCCATGTTTTTTAGTGGATTTTGGAATTTCGGGGATCAACATGCGTTCGACTTTCCAAAAACCATCGTGATTATGCACCAACGCGTAGCACGGTAACGACCCGTCGCGGTTATGATAGACCGATCCGGGATTGACCATCAGGACGCCGTTTTCAATCGAGGTCTGGAAGACATGCGTGTGTCCGTAGAAAGCCATCGTGCAGCCGAGCCGCTTGGCCCTCGCGGCGATGTCAACAACCCGTGAATGCGTGTAATGCTGGTGTCCGTGGATCATCAGGATTTTGCATTCTTTCATGTCGATGACGCGTTGATCGGGATAACTGTAATACATATCGTTGTTGCCCTGGACCGACGCGTAGCCGTCCAGATGCGTTTCATCCGTTTCGCTGTCCCCGCAATGCAGATAGGCATCCGCGTTGGGATGGCGGTCGCGGATTTGCTGGAGCACGTCGAGTTTGCCGTGGCTGTCGCTGACGACGACTATTTCCATGCCGGGACGCCTCCTGTTTTGGCGTGCGTGAATTCCTCGTCGATGTCGAAGAGGGTCTTCACCTGATGGCGGGCATGTTGGGGATCGCCCGATGTGAAGCAGCGGCTTTGTCCCTGCGGAAGTTCTCGGTCTTTCAGCAGGTCGACGATCGCTTGGCGCGAATCGCAGATCTCCCCTTTTACATACATCGCGATCTGATCTTTGACGATCGGAAAATGCGTACAGGCTAAGACGATTTTCGTATACATCGGTGCGTATTTCGCCAATTCAGATTCAAGGTATCGGTTGATGGTCGTTTCGTCGCTGAGGTACTCGATATGATGCACCAAATCGAGCATCGCGGCCGAGTCGACGGTGACATCTTTATATCTTTCGGAAATCGCTTTGGGATACGAACGGCTTTCGATCGTGGCTTTGGTCGCCATGATGAGCACCTTATCCGAAGCGTGGAGATCCAGCGCGTCGACGGTCAAATCGATGATGCCGTGCATGACGATTTCGGGAAACTCTTCCTTCATTAGTTCAAGCGCGACCGATGAGGTGGTGTTGCATGCCAGGATGACTTCGCGAATGCCTTGGTCGTAAAACCAACGCATGTTTTTATAGGTGATGGCGATGATTTCCTCAGGGGATTTATTCCCGTAAGGGGTATGCTGCTGATCGGCCAGAAAAACAAAAGATGCGCTCGGATAGGCTTTGCGTAATGTTTCATAGACGGTGTAGCCGCCCAGACCCGAGTCGACGATTCCGATTGAGTTCATGTCGTTCCTCCTTTTCAGACAATTAAGTATATCAAATCAGCTCTTCTTTGTCTTGCGGAGAATGGAAAAGTTCATAAACACGCTGCGCCACTTCTTTCGGCAGGACTTCTTCAAGCTGGATGATTTCGGCTTCCTTGATGGCTTTGAAAGTCTTGAAATGCTTCATCAATTCCTTCTTGCGGGTCGGACCGATCCCCTCGATCTCATCCAGGATCGACTTGGTCTGCGCTTTCGAACGAAGTTTCTGATGATAGCTCAGCGCGAAACGGTGCACTTCGTCCTGCATCCGCGTCAACATGAAAAACAAGGGGCTTTCTTTGGGGACAGGCAGTGTTTCTAACGTCTCGCTGATCAGGTCGGCGGTACGGTGGCTGTCATCCTTGATCAATCCCGCGATGCGGATGTTCAGATCCAGCATATCGCGTATCTCGATCGCCGCGTTGACTTGTGTGTCGCCCCCATCCACGAGGATCAGATCCGGCAACACGCCGTTCTCTTTCATGAGCCGCAGATATCTGCGATACAATACTTCCTTCATATTGGCGAGATCGTCGTTCTTGGAATGGACCTTGAAAAGACGGTATTCCTTTTTATTCGGGATTCCGTCGTCGAAGACGACCATCCCCGCTACCGCGTTGGTTCCGGAGATATGCGAGTTGTCGAAGAGTTCGACACGGTGGATTTCCTTTTCATGCAAGGCGATCGCCAATAGTCTGTTCGCTTCTTCCTGGTGCGCGCTTTGACGCGAAAGCACCTGGAATTTTTGTGTGAGATTGTTCTGAGCGTTCTTGCGCGCCAGTTCGACCTGGTTCTTCTTCATCCCGCGCTGCGGCTGCAATACTTTGGTGTCGAGCACATCGGCTAACGCGGCGATTTCATCGCCCTTCGGTAAGAGGATTTCCTGGGGTAGAGGATTACTTTGGTAATACTGCAGCACAAACGCCACGAATTCCTCGATCGGATCGCTGTATAAAGCTTGCACGGTCAGCGAGCGGTCCAGCAACTTACCGCCGCGGATGAACAGTCCTTGGATCGCGAGATAGCCGCTGTCCTCGAAATAGTTGAAGACGTCGCGGTCTTTGATTTCCTCGCTCATGACCATCTGCGGATCGCTGATATAATCCAATGAACGCAGATAATCGCGGTAATCGGCGGATTTCTCATAGTTCTGCACGGCCGTCGCCTCGTTCATCAGATTTGTCATCTTGTCCCTTAGCGCCTTCGTATCGCCTTTCAGAAGTTTCGTGATCTCTTCCTTCATCTTCACATAGACTTGCGGGGACACATCGAATTCGCAGGGACCCAGACATTGATGGAGATGATAGTAAAGACATACTTTTTTCGGCATGATGTGGCATTTACGGATCGGATACATCCCGTTGATCAGTTCCATGATGCGGTAGGCAGCCGTCGCGTCGGGATAGGGTCCGAAATACTTGGCATGTTTGTCCTTGGCGGTTTCACGCACGACTTTGACGATCGGATAGGGTTCGTCGGTGATCTTGATATACGGATAGGACCGGTCGTCCATGAACATGATGTTGAAACGCGGACGATATTTCTTGATCAGATTGATCTCCAATAACAACGATTCCTTTTCCGTCTGCGTGACGAAATAATCGAAATCGTCGATCTGGCTGACCAGTTTGGTGGTCTTGTGATCATGGGCTCCGACGAAATAGGAATTCAGACGGTTTTTAAGTTTCTTCGCCTTGCCGACATAGATGATCGTCCCGGCTTTGTTTTTCATCAGATAACAACCGGGATCGGTAGGTAAAGTGGCCAGTTTGTCTTTCAGGTGGGTCATACTATAATCCTTTGAAGGCTACGACGGTGGCGCCGACTCCGCCCTCTCCTTGACCGCCCAGACGGTAACCGGCGACCTGGCTGTTGAGTTTGAGGTATTGGTGGACGGCGCTGCGTAAAGCACCCGTACCGTGGCCGTGGATGATGCGTACGTTGTTGAGGCGCGAACGGATGCAGTCGTCGAGGTATTTGTCGACCAAAGGCAAAGCTTCCTCGACTCTGAGTCCGATGATGTTGAGTTCCATCGACATCATTGCAGGCATCTCATAGGAAACGCTGGACACTTTCTTTTTCTTCTCAGCCGGCGCATGGGCTTTCGTCACTTTATCCAACGGGACATCGAGCCGTACGCCGTTGACGTTCATCGTGATCAGTTTGCGTTTGACGGCGATGATCTGTCCGGTCTGGCTGGTATGCTTGATTTTGACCCATTGGCCGATCTCCGGCTTATCCAAGGGGATATCATCGTCTTCTTCTTTGGTTTCATCCAGTTTGTCGAGCTGGAATTTCTTCTCGATCGCCACATGCAAGGTATTGGTCTTCTGCGCTTCGCGGATTTCATCCAAGAGTTCCTGCGCTTCGGCACGCAGGTCGCTGACGAGCTCGCGCCCTTCTTTACGGGCATCCTCGAGGATTTTCTCTTTCTGTGTTTCATATTTGATGCGTTCTTTATCGGCGGCCAAGGTCGCCTCTTCAAGGGCGGATATCTTCGTCTTGAGCACATCTTCTTTCTGCTTATGCAGATAGATGGCTGCTTCCAGTTCTTCCAGCCGCAGTTCTTCGACGGTCTTCGCGGCGTTCTTGATTTCGCGTGCTTCCGCCACGATCTTGGCGCTGAGGCCGAACTTTTCAGCGATCGCTAAGGCATTGGAAGAACCCGGCAGTCCTTCGATGTAGCGGTAAGTCGGCTGGAGTTTCTCCAGATCGAACTGGACGGAAGCCAAAAGGATGTCGGCATGTTTGCTGCCGTAGGCTTTGAGTTTGGAATAGTGGGTGGTCGCGGCGATCATCGCTTTACGTGAACGCAGTTCGTTGAGGACCGCCATCGCTAAACTCTCCCCTTCGACCGGATCGGTCCCGCCGCCCAGTTCATCCAAAAGAATGAGAGATTTCCCGGTGGCTTGCTGGCAGATCGTCGCGATCTTCTGCAGATGAGCGCTGAAGGTCGACAACGATGCCTGGATCGATTGGTCATCCCCGATGTCGACGAAGACTTGGTCGAACATCGGTAAAATCGCTTCGTCGGCCAGAACAGGCATGCCGCAGTAGGTCATGATCGTGAAGAGTCCTAAGATTTTCAAGCTCACGGTCTTGCCGCCGGTATTAGGACCCGTAATAAGCAAGGTGGGTTTATCGCTTGTCATATGGTAGGAGTTGGCGACCACGCGCAGCGGATCGATCAAAGGATGGCGCGCGTTTTCGTAACTCAGGTTGCGTTCGTCGGTGATCTTGGCGGTCACGCCCTTGCGGTCGATCCCGAAACGGGCTTTCGCGTAGATGGCGTCCAAGAGGCTAAGCGATGCGAGGTTGGCCAGGTATTCTTCCGCATGGACCTTCGTCTTCTGACTCAGTTCATAACAGATGCGTTTGATTTCCTCGCCTTCCGCGATCTTCAGTTCCTGGGCTTTATTGTTGAGTTCGACCAAGACGGGCGGCTCGATATAGGCGGTCTGGCCGGATGCGGATTCCCCGTGCAGGATGCCCCCGAAGGAATTTTTGTCCGAAATACGGGCCAAAACAACAACCCTGTCGTTGCGTATCGTGCTGATCGTATCGGTCAGTTTGGCGGCGTTCTTCTGGATGAAATGTTCGCTGGTCTTATTCAGTTCCTGCGCGTTGAGGCGCATTTGACGGCGGATATGCTTCAATTGCGTCGAAGCGCTGTCCAATACTTCATAGGACGGTGAAAAACACGCTTCGATGGCGTTGCTTAATTCGATGCTTTCGCGCATGGAAGCGACGATGTCGGAGATTTCCTCCCCTTTGACTTCGCTTTTACGCAGATATTCCTTGATCGTATGCACGGCTTGTCCATGGCGTGCGATCGCCAACAGATCGGGGATCGCAAGGATCTGGTCTTTTTGACTTTCAAGCAAGGGCATGCGGATATCGCTGATCCCGCCAAACGGCATCGAACCGCTGACATTGATGCTATCCATCGCTTCCTGGGTGCGCTTCAATTCACGTTCGACCCATAAGCGGTTGAATTGCGGGGTACTGCTGAGGATCAGATCCGCACCCAACGAAAAGCGGCAGTGTCCCGCCACTTCGTTGAGGATTTCGTTGAACTCCAATACGTCATAAGCACGATTCATAGGTACCTACCTTATTTGTTTGAGGAATGCGTCGATCGATTTCTGATCGATGTTGTTTTTGACCAGCCACGCGGAAATATCGTCCAATTCCTTCTGCGTCAGGGGTTGTCCGCTGACGATGCGCTGGACCAATACGTTATCCGATAATTGGCTGCTTACGGTGCCGAGCACCTTATTGGAAGTCTCGCTGAACGGTTTGAGCCAGCTGGATTCGATGGCATCCTTCCCGTTGGTGAACAACGGCGTCGATAAGATGAACGTCAATACTAATAGCCAGAAGGCCGCCAGCAATAATCCAAACGCCGCGCCTAAGATCTTGTTTGTGATCTTGATGACCGGGACTTTCCCGATCAACTTTACCAACGGACGCAAGAGGATCGATAGAAGCATGACGATGATGAAGATGATGATGAACCAGAGTCCGGCGTTGAGTTTCGTATAGATCAGGTCGCCGACCGCACCTTCGAAGCCGGTACCGCTGCGCGGATAAAGCGGGAGCACCGAGGCGATCGCCGGGGACAGGATCCAAGCCAGGAACAGCGCCGCGAAGACGCTCAGCACATTCAGCAGCATCAACAGGAATCCATGCATGTATCCGTCGATCACGGCCAAAACCGCGATGAGTATCAAAGCCAGATCGATATATGGGAAAACAATCAAAGGGATGGTCATAGGGTTCACCTCTCTAACATGATAATGGTTTTTGCGTCGACATGCAAATATGCTGAGCGCTTATGGAACTATCTGCGGATTTTTTTGCGAAACATGCTATCATGGAAGCGGTGAAACGATGAAAACAACCTATTCCCTTAGTTTACGCGACGATCAGATCGCATTTTTGGATAAACTCTACGCCGACGAGAAACGGACGACGGGTTTGCCTTATGTGAAGTTCCGGGTCGACGCGGACGGATGTACGATCACGGTGTACGACTCGAAGAAAGTCGTCTTCGCGGGCAAGAACGCCGAGGAACATGCGGCGCTTTTCATGACCGATGAAATAGCGGAAGATAAACCGATTGAAAAAACGAAAGCAAAATCTCTTAAACAAACAGATTCCGTCTTTCCGCAGGCCGGCAGCGACGAAGTCGGGACGGGTGATTATTTCGGTCCGGTGGTCGTGTGCGCCTGCCGCGTGAAAGCCGATGATTATGTAGCCCTGAAGGATTTGAATATCACCGATTCCAAAGCGATGAACGATGTGCAAGTCAGAAAAGTCGCTCCGATGATCATGGAGCGCGTCGACTTCAGCGTGTTGGTCGTCCAAAATTCCAAATACAACGAAGTGCACAAGACCCATAATATGAACGCGATCAAGGCGATCCTGCATAACGCGGCGTATATCCATCTGAAGAAGAAAATAAAGAGCTTACCGAAACTGACCGTCGTCGACCAGTTCGCGCATGAAGCGCTCTATTACCGCTATTTGGTAGGCGAAAAAGAAATCGTTAAGGGTCTCACCTTCGAGACGAAAGCCGAAAGCAAGTACTTCGCGGTGGCTTGTGCTTCCGTGATCGCCCGCTATGCGTTTTTACAGACCTTCGACGCGATGAAAACACAATACGGGATGGAGTTCCCCAAAGGCGCTTCTTCCATCGTAGACGAAGCCGCGCAGCGTTTCATCGCGATGCACGGACGCGAACGATTGGGTGAAGTGGTGAAACTTCATTTCAAGAATTCAAATAACTTATGAAGAAAAAAGGAGAATTCTCCTTTTTTTTCAAATTGATGAAATATATACATCATTCGTAGTTGCATCAACCTATCTCATAAAACCAAATCATCAGCTATTTTCTAAGTGTACACGTACTATATTCATTTACCGGAGATATGGTTATCGTCTTGAAGTCTTGCGAAAAGGTTATGGTTTTCAGTAAATCAGCCATAGTGAGCAGATTCGTATATGTATATAAGTTCAATGAATCAGGCATATCGATATCACCAATCAAAGTCAGAGTAAATTGATCTTTCAACGTGTAAATGTAGTAGTTATTATACATCGGGGCTTTATATTCATCTACTCCTGTCACATGTACAATCGAACTGGAGAGGAACTTTACATGTTGGATTCCGCCATAAGGATTTGCGCAATCGTAGATGTTGTTTTTGAATTTGCTTCCTGTAAAAAAGGCTAAAATCTCATTACTCTTAATTAGCAAATCTTGTTTTTCTTTTTCCAATTGGCTGATTTTCGTTTCAAGTTGGGCGATTTGCTTTTTGTCGGTATTTGAACATCCTGCCAACGACATTATCACTGCCGTCATTAAAAGAATTGTTAAGATTGTTTTTTTCGTCATTTTTGTATTTTCCATTTTCAAATCTCCTTTTGAATGCTTGCATCCCAAATAGAATTTCACAAAAAAAATATCAACTTAACCTGCTGAAATCGTTTGGAGTGTTGATATCTGTCGATGCCCGTTTCCCCCTATTATTGACACAATATCATAGAAATAATGTATATACAATCCTTCGAGCACAAGAAAAAGCCCCGTTTCCGGGGCTGACTCGATTTTATTCGATAGTGATGGAAATATGCACTTTGTTGGGCAATTGCCGCATCGTTACTCCCGCCGACGTCAACATGCGTTTGCTTGCTTTCACCGCTTCGGTATCCGCATATTTGTCGTCTTCGTAGATGATCGTCTTGATGCCGGACTGGATGATCGCTTTGGCGCATTCGTTGCACGGAAACAAAGAGACATAAATCGCACAGCCATGCAAAGAGCGCGGACTATTCAGGATGGCGTTGAGTTCCGCATGTACGACATAGGCGTACTTGCTTTCGAGAAGCGACCCTTCGCGGTTCCACGGGAACTCGTCGTCGTCGCAGCCGATCGGAAAACCGTTGTAGCCGATGCTGACCACTTTATGGTCGTTGTCGACGACGACCGCACCGACTTGCGTACCGGGGTCTTTGGAGCGAAAACTGGAAAGATGGGCCAAGCCCATGAAGTAGTTATCCCAGCTTATGACGTTTTGACGTTTCATTTGGCCACCTTCTCATAGTAGTTCGACAGTTTGACCCCCATCGATTTGGCATAGGCACCGAGTCCTACTTTGCTTGCGAGATCCAAGACATAGCCGTCCGTGAGCCCGTAGATCGGATCGGTTTCGACATTCATCTGACTTAGCGGAAGCATCGCCAGGATCATCACGATGCCGGCGAATTTCGCGTTCATCCGCAATGATTTGAGATGCGGGGTTTCGCTGAAGATGATCCCCAACAGCAGACCGGCCATCAATCCGCCCATATGTCCCAATACCGAGATGTTGGGCATGAAGTTCACCAGCAAGTTGATTAGGAAGATGAAGATGAGCTGGTTGCGGAACTGCGGCTGTTTCAGCCATCCGTTATCATAGGCATAGATGACCAGCGATCCAAGCAAGGCGTACAGACCGCCGCTGATGCCGACCGTCAGGACATTGCCCTGTCCGATGAAGACGAAGGCGTTCCCTATGATGATGCCGGAAAACAGGATCATCAGATAGCGTTTCTTTCCATACAACCTTTCAAGCATGATGCCGACGTTCATCAGCGCCATCATGTTGACTAACAGATGGAAGACGTCGATGTGGATGAAACCGCCGGTGAAGAGACGCCAGTATTCGTTGCCGGCCAGCACGAAGGTCTTATAGTAAGCTCCCAACAAGATCGCGGAAGCGAAGACATCGTTTTTAAGCGCCATCAGATTGATAATGACGGTCAACGCGATGCAGACCGCCATGATGATGAAGGTCGCCCAAGGGATGCCCCGTTCGAATTTGCGGCGCGTATCTTTGACTTGCTTATCACGTACCGCCCGGATCGAATCCGCCAGTTTCTTATATTCGCTCTGCGGATCGTCCGCGAAGAGGACGACTTCCTTCACTTCGGGGAACGTTTCGCTGAATTTCACATCGGTACAGCTGTCCGGACTGACGCGGACGAAATGTTCTTCAACCGTCCCGTCGTTATCGGTCGAGAATTCGATCTCGGTCAAATCCATTTCACGCTTGAAAAACGTCTCGATCGCATCGCGGATGCGTTGGACACGTTGGGTGTCGATCGGTTTGCGGAAGAAATTCTCACCGGTCAGACGCAACAGCGGATAATCCTTGCGGTCGGGGTTGCCCAGCCAGATTTCCCGTACTTCGGTGCGTACGTCGATGACATTGTACGAATAATGTTCGATCAGAATTTTAGCCAGGCGCAATGCCCAGACATCTTGGTTCATGATGGCCATAAGCTAGGTTCTCCTTTGACGAAGCTCTTCCAACACGTCGGCGTAGACTTTGGGTAAAGGCGCGTGGAAGTGCATTTCTTGGTTGGTGGTCGGATGGATGAAGCGGATTTCGCTCGCATGCAGGCATTGGCCCTGCGTATCCGGGGTGTTCTTCAATGAATATTTCGGATCACCCAGGATCGGATAGCC
>JBAVGP010000251.1:0-3779 GCA_049684955.1 Erysipelotrichaceae bacterium | reverse complement strand
GAGTGGCATAGAAAGCCGCTTTCTGATGCGGATTCTCGCCATAGCGCAAGGTCTGCTTCAAGACATAGGTTTCGGTCAGCTTCTCGGGGTTTTCAATCCCGCAGAGATCGCTCATATATTTACCGATCATCGCGTCGTAGGCAGCCGTCATGCGGTACACTTTGGCCGCGAGTTCACGCCGGAATGCGAAGTCGGTCTGATCCTCTTTTTCGAATATTTCGATGAAGCGCGCATAGTCCGCTGGATCGCACAGGACGGTCACGTCCTGATGGTTCTTGGCCGCGCTCCTTAACATCGAGGGTCCGCCGATATCGATATTCTCGATTGCTTCTTCCACCGTGCAATTGGGCTTGGAGATGGCGGCTTGGAACGGATACAGGTTGACGACCACGAAATCGATCGGCTGGATATGCGCGTCATGGACCTGTTTGACATGTTCGGGCAGATCTCTGCGAAATAACAGTCCGCCATGAACCAAGGGATGCAGGGTCTTGACTCTTCCGTCCAGCATCTCAGGGAAACCGGTGACTTCTTCGATGCCCAAGACATTTAGGCCTGCTTCGCTCAACGCTTTCTTGGTCCCGCCGGTGGAAATCAGTTCCACATCGTGTTTGACCAGGACTTTCGCCAATTCGACCAGTCCGGTCTTGTCGCTGACACTCAATAACGCTCTTCGTTTCATGTGTTTTCCTCCATAAGTTGTTTCAATACGGCTGGATATGCTTGGTGTTCCAAAGCGTGGAGACGAGTCTCGATGGTGTGCCGGTCTTCTCCGTCTTTCACTTCGAAGGGGAATTGGGCGATGATCTCACCGGTATCCATCCCTTCATCCACATAATGGATCGTGATCCCCATCGTTTTGTCTCCTGCCGCGATGGCTTGCCCGATCGCATCTTTGCCTCGATATTTCGGCAACAGCGAAGGATGGATATTGACGATGCGGTGTTCATAGCGACGCAGGATCGGGGTGGAGATCAGCCGCATATACCCGGCCAATACCAGCCAATCGGCTTGCCAGGCTTCGCACTGGTTGGCGATGGCTTGATCCATCTCCGCTTTGTCCGCGAAATCCTTACGCAGAAAGAGCGAGACATCGATCGCATGGTTCTTCGCGCGGGTCAGGCAATAGGCATCCGCATGGTCGCAGATCAATCCGACGACATTCGCATCCAATTCATGGTTTTCGATCGCCTGCAGGATCGCTTCGAAATTCGAACCGTTCCCCGAAGCGAAGACGACGAGCTTTTTCATGCCCAGACGATGCCCGGCCTATCGGTCACTTCACCGATGATACTCGCGGTTTCCCCATGATCGGTCAGAATTTCCAACGCTTTCTTTTCATTTTCTTTATCCACAATCAGAATCATTCCGATGCCCATGTTGAAGACATTGAACATTTCCTTTTCGGGAACATTGCCTAATTCCTGCAGATAAGAGAAAATCTCAGGAATCTTCCAGGAACCTTTCGTTATTTTCAAACCTTGGGTTTCCTGCAGACAGCGCGGCATATTCTCATAGAATCCGCCGCCCGTGATATGTGCGATGCCGGCGACATCGATTTCCTGCAGCACGGCCATGACGCTTTTCACATAGATCTTCGTCGGAGTCAATATCGTTTCGCCGATCGTCGATCCATGAAACGGTGTGGATAAATCGATGTGATGATCTTTGAAGAGGATTTTACGGACCAGCGAGAATCCGTTGGAATGGATGCCGCTGGAGGAAAGTCCGATGACGACTTGTCCCGCTTTGACATTCTTCGGAGAAATCAATTTGGATTTCTCCGCCACCCCGACACAGAATCCGGCGATGTCATATTCGCCTTCCGTATACATATCCGGCATCTCCGCGGTTTCGCCGCCGATCAATGCGCAATTCGCCTGGACGCATCCGTCCGCGACCCCTTTGACCAGCGCTTCGATGACTTCGGGTTTGTTTTTCCCGATCGCGATGTAATCCAGAAAATACAAAGGCTGGGCGCCTTGCGCCAGGATGTCGTTGACGCACATCGCCACCGCGTCGATGCCGACCGTATCATGGCGATCCATCATGAACGCCACTTTCAGTTTGGTGCCGACCCCGTCGGTGCCGCTGACCAGCACCGGTTCTTTGATATGCAGCAGAGACAGATCGAAAAGTCCGCCGAAAGAGCCGATATTGTCGACCATGCCCAGACGATGGGTGCGTGCGATATGCGATTTGATCCGTCGTACGGATTCATAGCCGGCTTCCAGATTCACACCGGCGTTGGAATAGTGGTCGCTCATAAATCTCCTTTAGAACTTGCCGTCCTTGTTTGCGTTTTCTAACTGATCATACAGATGGGTCGGATAGTCCTTTGAAAAACAAGCGGTACATAATTGTTGGTGGCCAAGTGCCTGCCTCAGTCCGTCCATCGAAAGGAAAGCCAGGGTGTCGGCTCCGATGAGTTCGCGGACTTCTTCGACACTGTGGAAAGCGCTGATCAATTCTTCGTAAGTCGATGTGTCGACACCATAGAAACACGGCGCGATGATCTGCGGGGACGCGATGCGCATATGGATTTCGGCAGCTCCCATCTGACGCAGCATCTCCACGATTTTCTTGGAGGTCGTCCCGCGGACGATCGAGTCGTCGATCAGAATCACGCGTTTGCCGGCGATCACCGAACGGACGGGGGACAATTTCATCTTAACGCCCTTTTCACGCAAGGCCTGCGAAGGCTCGATGAAGGTACGTCCGATATAACGATTCTTGATGAGTCCCATTTCATACGGGATACCACTCGCTTCCGCATAACCGGAAGCTGCGGATAAGGAGGAATCAGGTACCCCGATGACGATATCCGCTTCGATCGATGATTCGGACGCTAATATCCTTCCGCATTCCTTACGTGAACGATGCACATTCAGTCCCAGCAGATCGCTGTCGGGACGGGAGAAGTAGATATATTCCATCGCACAGATCTTCGATTCGGTATCGTGCGAATAGAAATCGCTGTGCATTCCATCTTTATCGAACGTGACGATTTCGCCCGGCAGGATATCGCGGACGAAGATCGCCCCGACCGCATCCAAGGCGCAGGTTTCGGATGTGACCACATAGCCATTTTCCAATTTCCCGATCGATAACGGACGAAGGCCGTGGCGGTCGCGCATGGCATACAATTTATCTTCGGTCAGGATCAGAAACGCGAAAGCCCCTTCCAGATAGATCAACGCTTCTTTGATCGCTTCCAGTTTCTTGACGCGGTAATCTTTCTTGATTAAATGAGCTAGTATCTCACTGTCGGAAGAACTTTGGAAAATGCTGCCTTTCATTTCAAGGGTGCGGCGCAGCTCCTTGGAATTGACGATGTTCCCGTTGTGGCAAAGCGCGAAATCGCCTTCCCCATGGCGGAACAGAAAAGGCTGGACGTTCAGGATCCCGCCGCCGCCGGTGGTCGAATAGCGCACATGGCCGATCGAAAGATTTCCGATCAGTTTCTTCAGGACGGATTCGGGGAAAACATAACGGACGCTGCCTTCGTTTTTTATCCCGGTTAGTTTTCCTTTATCCGAAACGACGATCCCCGCGCCTTCTTGTCCCCTGTGCTGCAGGGCATGCAGGCCGTAGTACGTCAGTTCCGAAGCGTTGGTCAGGTTGAACACCCCGAAGACACCGCATTCTTCGTGGA
Organism: Erysipelotrichaceae bacterium; assembly: GCA_049684955.1. GTDB lineage: Bacteria > Bacillota_I > Bacilli_A > Erysipelotrichales > Erysipelotrichaceae > GWE2-51-13. Next base: position 124 of record JBAVGP010000251.1, on the reverse strand, counting down.
GTTCACGATCATACAACATCTGGATTTCCGACATGTTACTTCAGGGTGGTGAGACGGTTCAGGATTTCCTGATAGGCGTCTTCCACATTTCCCAAATCGCGGCGGAAACGATCTTTATCGAGTT